>JAHEOI010000096.1 GCA_018610125.1 Verrucomicrobiota bacterium | reverse complement strand
GGTGGAAGTCGGCGCCGAAAGTAAGATGTCGGGCAAAATCAATGCCGATACCGGCGCCTACAAGATCGATATTACCGGAAAAGGTAAAAGCCAACATGTCGTCGAGGCATCGACGAATTTAGGGAAATGGGAATCGATACGACACGTCAAGATTGAAGGAGAGAGCAAAGGCGAAGCGTTTCTTGATTTTGAATCACGGGCGAAAAGCTCGCGCTTTTACCGGGTTGGTTTATCGGTGGAGAAACCGCCACAAAAAAAGAACGGGACGGTCGGAGGAAATGCCGACTTTAGTGTTGAGGCATCCGGTAGCAGTGACTTGACCTACGAATGGAGACTGAACGGCAGGCCGCTCGAAGGGAGTATTGGTCTTGACGGCCTCAATGTTAACGGAGCGGCAAGCGCGAATCTGTCGCTACAGAACCTCACGGATGTCAGTGTCGGCACCTTGGAGGTCGTCATCAAGAATGAATCCGGAGCCATGATCAGCTCGAAGACAATCCTCGATGTCGGGGCCCAAGTGAGCTTGCCGGAGATCACGGCTGAGCCGGAGGATGAAGTCGTCGAAGTCGGCCAAAAAGCCGAATTCGCTGTTGACGCTCAAGCGAAAGGTCAAGGCGACCTGACGTTTCAATGGAGGCTTAATGGTGAGCCTCTCGAAAACAGTGCCCGAATCAGCGGTGCGACCAGCAGCGAGCTGACAATCAGCGAAACCACCAAAGCGGATGCCGGCGCGGTCGATGTCGTCGTCGACAATGGATCGAGCGCGGCCATCAGCTCGTCTGCCGATTTGGTCGTAACAGGTGAAGGGGCGCTACCGAAAGGGCCTATCCTGACATTGGCTCCAAGTGATTCCCGTGTCGAGGTCGGCGGCAGCGCCAACTTCAGTGTCGAAGCCGAAGGCGAGGGTGAGCTGAGCTACGAGTGGTTCCATAACGGGACGAAGCTGAGCAACAACGCCGAGGTGAGCGGAGCAGCCAGTGCCTCATTGACCATGGAGAACGTTGAGGAGGCCGATGCCGGCAGCGTGAAGGTCGTCGTTACCGATGAGAGCGGAGCGACAGTGGAATCGAGCGCCAATCTCGAGGTTAGCGGCAGCGGGTCGTCTGAGCTCGCTATTATAAGCCCACCGGAAGACAAGAATGTCAGCAGCGGAACGACCGTGAGCTTCAGTGTGGAGGCGGAAGGAAGTGGCAGCCTCGATTACCAATGGTTCCACAACGGTAATGAGCTGAGCAACGAGGGGAATGTCAGTGGTGCGACCTCCGCGACGCTTACCTTGGAGAGTGTGACGACAGTGGACGGGGGGACCTACAAGGTTAAGGTAACGGACACGACCGGGGCTCAAACCGAAAGCGTTGCGACACTGACCGTGCTTTAAAGAAAGGATTGCCGACTTCCTACGAAGGCACGAGCACTACAAAGCGGCGGAAGGACACAAACAAAAGCTGGCGGATCCCAAACGGGTTCGCCAGCTTTTTTTAGGGCAGTGCCCACTACTAAGCGTTCAAGAAGTTCCTGCATGCGGAAGCGCAACTAAAGTGTGCGGCTACAGCCTTCCGGCTCAAAAGTGATGCAGGAACTTCTTGAACGCGTAATAACGGCGCGACTTGCGCAAAGGTCACTATTCGTGGGTAAATTGGCTAGCTTCGGGGGCGGCCATTCCAGTTGATTTCGTTTTTGGCCAAGCGTATGAGAAAGGAAGTCACGAGCTTGGCGCGCTCGACGAGGCTGTCGATAACGAGGAATTCCTGATGGCTGTGGATGCCTCCGCCGCGGGGACCAAGGGAATCGAGGGTGGGCAGTCCCGCGCCCGCAAGCGTGTTGCCGTCCGAAGCGCCGCCGCTTGGATGCCAGTTCAGGTCCAAACCGATATCCGGTCCGCATTCGGCCAATGAGTGCAGCAGCGATTCGGTTGCGGCATCGAGAGGCTTAGGGGGCTTCAGCACAGCGCAGTGAAGCTCGGCCCGAATGCCCTCTTGCCGATTCGCTTGAGCGACCAGTTCATCAATCTTATTCAAGAGCTCGTTTTGGGCTTGAGTGGTGGCGGTTCTGACATTGAAGTGGGCGACAGCCAGGTCCGGTACGACATTATCCGCGGTGCCGCCGTGGACGCGTCCGACATTGATCAACTCGCCGCGATCGGGGTTGTGAAGCTGGTTTAGCCGGAGGATGAATTCGGCCAGCGCATTGATCGCGCTCCGACCTTTTCTCGGCTCCCGACCCGCATGGGCGGCTTGTCCATGGAAAAGGATCGAGAAATTGCCGGTGCCGCGTCGCTCGCTCACCAGGTTGCCATCTCCCAATGCCGGCTCGAAAAGAAGTGCCAGGTCGTACTTCGGTGCCATCTCCTTGAGCAACCTGCCGGAGCCGGGGGAGCCGATCTCTTCGTCCGGATTGAGGAAGAGGTCCCAGCTCAGGAAATCCTTGAAAGGACTCCGCTCGAATGCCTCCAACGCCTTGAGCATGACGGCAATGCCCCCCTTTGCATCAAGGACTCCGGGCCCATAAAGATGACCATTCCCGTCGTCGGCAACTCGATTGAACGAATGGGACGCAGGATAAACCGTGTCCATATGGATCCCTAAAAGGACGCGCAATTGAACGGGCCTTTGCTTCCTTAGCAACAGCGTGGTCCCAAGCACAAATTCCTCAGGCTCACCGGTCGTGCTGATGACATGATGCGATCCCAATGGGTGCTCCTCCAAGCTACCTCCCAGCGGCTCAAGGGCTTCCTTCAGGACGGATGCCATTCGATTGAGCCCCTCTGCGTTGTAACTATGCGAGTTGATGTCACCCCATCGGATGACCCAATCGGTCATGGTGGACGTTTGCCCATTCAGCCAGTCCAGATATGGTCTGCGGTCGCTTGACATCGCTGCCTAACATAACTGCGATCGGTGGATTGAGATAGGGGAGGGGAAGGAGAGGACCGAGTGGCGGAGTGGTTGAGTGTCGGAAGACGGAGAGGTGAGGACTTGACCGGAGAGGTGGAAATAGAAAGCGGTGACGAGTCACCGCACTCCATAAGCTAGCGCGCGTAAGGGGTCGCGAAGCAGTGCGCTGACTTGTCGGCGCTGTGGATTCGGCGGGCGGCCACGGGGGACGGAGTGCCGGAGGACGAAGGGATGTTTGACGGTGGGTTGGGAGGAGGTAGGATAACCGGTGATGAACGGTCTGGGAAAGATGGTTGAGGGCGGAAGTTGGATTGGCGGGATCCCTCCGCAATGGGTGTTGGCCAATCGAAGGTTCGAGCGAGTTGCGGTTGAGCCTCCGGATTTTAATCCTGGGTCTTGGGTCGGAGCGGGGAACGGGCTGGTCGATGTCTCGCAGAAGGTCTTTTGGATGACGACACGATGGAAACGGTCGTCGGAAAAGGGGTTCTCATGGGATTCCGGCGTCGACATCTTAAAATCGACGGATGGCGAACGGTTTGATCGAGTCACCTCGCTACACCGGAGGGATTTGGCCGGATTATTGGGTGATGGCGTCCGAGGAGTCGAGGGACAACAACTTGTGCTGGATCCTTTAAGCGGGAAGTATCACCTTTACTTGGCTATCCATTGGGAAGGAGAAGGGTGGAGCACGGCGTTACTCCGCGCGGAATCGCCGATGGGGCCTTGGCAAACCTGTGGGACGGTCATCCCGCTGGGTGATGATTTTGATACCATGGATGCGCGGGATGCGGTCATCGGTATTGTCGATGGTCGGTATATCGCGCTTTACAAGGCGGCTTGCGGGAATCGACCGGATGGATGGACCGGTGCCTCGGATCCTGAAAAGGAATCACGGGTCCAAGTCGCGTTGGCGACAAGCTCCGACGGCTTCCAATGGGCCAAGCATGGGCCGCTGACGATCGATGGTAAGCCGCAGCCGGAAATGCTGTTGCTTTCGGGGAGCTTTTTTAGCGGTGTGAACGGGCCGCTCTTCATGGGTATGGAGAGCCGGAGCGTTATCAACGGAATCACGTGCGGGGACCTGTTTACCGCTTATAACCTCGATCTTCGTAACAAAAATCTCGAGACCGTATTTCGGGGACGGTGGACGCCGCTATCCCCCTATGAGCGTGACGATTACGCGATCCATAGCTACATGGATATCGTTTTTGATCCCTTTAAAGAGAGGCTTTTGATATACGCGGAGGCGATCGATCCCAATCATACAAAGGAAATCGGGATCGATACGGAAACCGACCGGCTCCTTTTGTATACGGTCGACCTTTAGCGAGGGCGTTGTGGGGGAAGCAGATTCGGCAATCTGCGATACGGCAGACCGGGCGGTCTGCGTTACGTAGCGCTGTTAACCTGCCGGGGTTAATTGCACTGGAATGCTCAGCCTGATAGGGACGCCGTCCACGTGCGGAGCGCAGCGGAGTGCGGTCCCTACCTCAACAGCGTTGTGGCAAAATTTGCTTGCGTTGGGAAAGGCAGGTTGCTGTTCTGGAGAGTGCATTTTTTGAGATAGGGGACAGAGCAAATGAAACTGATTCGATTTGGTGAAAAGGGACAAGAGAAGCCTGGGATCTTGTGTGACGACCAGACGCGCCGTGACTGCTCGGGGCATTTTCGGGATTGGGACCAAGATTTCTTTAATACCGGTGGCTTGGAAGCGTTGAGGAAGCTGATTGAAGCAGGGGGCGAAGCTGATTTGCCGGTCGTTGATTCGGGTGTTCGTTGGGCGAGCTGTGTCGCGCGACCCTGGAAGGTCTTGGGGGTCGGATTGAATTACTCGGATCATGCCGCCGAGTCGGGGATGGATGTACCGAAGGAGCCGGTCCTTTTTATGAAAGCGAGTAGCACCGTAACAGGTCCTTACGACAATGTCCTGATTCCCCGGGGGAGTCAAAAGACCGATTGGGAAGTGGAGCTTGGGGTGGTTATCCGTAAGGACGCTTCCTATCTGCAGAAAGTGGATGATGCGACGGATCACATTGCCGGGTATTGCATCTCCCATGATGTCTCCGAGCGGACATTCCAATTGGAGCGCGCCGGGCAGTGGAGCAAAGGCAAGTCGTGCGACACCTTTAATCCTCTGGGCCCGTATCTGGCGACACCGGATGAGATACCGGATGTCCTCAATCTCAGTCTTTCTCTGATGGTCAATGACGAGCGACGCCAGCTTGGGAATACCAGCACGATGATCTTCGATCCCAAGTTCCTGGTTTACTACTTCTCGCAGTTCATGACCGTTGAAGCAGGTGATGTCATTTCGACCGGCACACCGCCCGGAGTCGGGCAGGGAATGAAGCCGCCGGTCTTCCTCCGGGCGGGTGATGTCGTTGAACTTCGCATCGATGGACTCGGCGTCCAGAGACAAACTTTTAAGAATGCCTAGCGAGGCGTTTTGCCTCAGACCCGGCAAGGCATGTTAACGGGTTACGATTTTAACCGCATCGAATTGTCGCTGCCGAACGCCTCGCTGATTTTCCGCTCCGCGGAAGGGAAAAGAAGAAATTTTCTTAACGCCTCGCCACAGGAAGGCATGGAGTGTCGAGTGGGACATCCGGGAGAACGTCCCTATCACGGAGGCGACAAGTAATCCTTGATTCCGACTTGACCGACCGGAGTGAAGATTCTATAGAAGGAGATTACATAGCGCCCAGCCACGGACTTGCCATGCGTGGGGTGGGCCATGGCTCTGTGCAGTCGAAGAAATCCATTGGAAAAGACATGAGACGCAACCGATCCTTTTCGTTTATCCTCCTTTGTGCCTTTCTGGGCGGTGTCACCGTAATTCAAGGTCAGGATTACCAACTTTACGAGTTCGAGAAGCACCAGCTTTCGGACCAATTCTTTGGCGAGGGGGCCACATTCGGCGATATTAATGGTGATGGCGAGAATGACATCATTTCCGGGCCGTATTGGTATGCGGGACCGGACTTCGAAGAGCGCCATGCTTATTATCCTCCGAAGCCGTTCGACATCAACGGCTATTCGGACAACTTTTTTGCCTTCACCCACGACCTCAATCGCGATGGACGCTTGGACATCCTGATTGTCGGCTTTCCCGGTAAGCAAGCTCGTTGGTATGAGAACCCCGGTCCTGACGGATGGGACGAGCACTGGGAAAAGCATATCGCACTGGATGTCGTCGATAATGAATCGCCGACCTTTAAGGATATCACCGGGGATGGGCGACCCGATCTGATATGCCAGAGCGGCGGTTACTTCGGGTATGCCACCGTCGACTGGGAGGACCCAAAGAGCAAATGGCATTACCATCGGATCTCAAAGGAGGTTGCGGGCGGACGCTTCACGCATGGTCTCGGCATCGGGGACGTCAATGGTGATGGTCGGATGGACATGCTGGAGAAGAGCGGTTGGTGGGAGCAGCCGAAATCATTGGAAGGAGATCCCCTTTGGACGCGACATGAGCATCAGTTCTCCAAGCCGGGTGGGGCCCAGATGTATGCCTATGATGTCGATGGCGACGGCGACAACGACGTGATCACTTCGATTGGGGCGCATGCTTACGGTCTGGCTTGGTATGAGAACAGCCAAGCCCAAACCGGCGAGATCGATTTCAAGCAGCACAAGATCATCGGAAAAGACCCGGAGGAGAATCGCTTTGGGGTGGCTTTCAGCCAGCTTCATGCTGTCGATCTGGTTGACATGAATGACGATGGTCTCAAGGACATTGTCACCGGAAAGCGTTATTGGGCGCACAATGGGCACGATCCCGGGGCTGAAGAGCCGGCAGTGCTCTATTGGTTTCGCTTGGATCGAAACGAGGATGGAGCCGAGTTCGTTCCCAGACCGATTGACAACAATTCCGGTGTCGGCACTCAAGTGGTGGCGGGCGACGTCGATGAAAATGGATATGGTGATGTCGTCGTCGGCAACAAGAAAGGGACTTTTGTCTTTCTGAACGAACGTAAAAAAGTTTCCCAATTCGAGTATTTTTGGGCCCATCAGCCGGGGATGTTCACGGTGGGGCTGACCCCGGAGCAAGCGGTCGAGGCGATGAGTGTGCCCGATGGCTTCAATGTCGATTTGGTTGCGGCAGAGCCGAGGGTGCGACAACCGATTGCGCTGGCCATCGATGCCCGGGGCCGCTTGTGGGTTGCCGAGCATTTCGAATACCCCGAGTGGAGTGAGGAAGGGAATGACCGAATCCTCATTTTCGACGACAAGAATGGGGATGGGAAATACGAGACCCGAAAGGTCTTTTACGACAAGCTCAATTTCGTCAGCGGCTTGCAAGTCGGATTTAACGGGGTCTGGGTGGGATCCGCCCCGGATCTGCTTTTCATCCCGGACAAGAACCACGACGACAAGCCGGACGGTCCTCCGGAAGTCCGATTGACCGGGTGGGGCCACCAAGACACACACGAGACATTGAACGGGTTCATTTGGGGCCCGGATGGCTGGCTTTATGGCTGCCACGGGGTATTCACGCACTCGAAGGTCGGCAAGCCGGGAACGCCCAAGGATGAGCGTACGCCGATCAACGCCGGGTTCTGGCGTTATCACCCGACGAAGCGGGAGTTCGAAGTCTTTGCCTGGGGGACATCAAATCCGTGGGGGATCGATTTCAATGATTACGGTCAAGCCTTTTCACCGGTCTGTGTCATCCCGCACCTCTTCCATGTCGTTCAAGGCTCGAGGCTTCGACGGCAGGCAGGGCAGCATTTCAATTCTCATGCTTACAATGACATTAAAACGATCGCTGATCACCGTCACTATGCGGGCAGCAATATTCGCAAGGTGAGCACCAGCACGAAAGAGGCGGGTGGCGGTCATGCCCATTGCGGTGGGATGATTTATCTAGGGGACAACTGGCCCGACAAGTACCGGAATACGCTCTTCATGAGCAACATCCGGGGGAACCGTATCAACAACGATCGATTTGTCCGCAAGGACTCGGGATTTGTCGGTAAGCATAATCCGGATTTTCTGGAGGCCAACGACAAGTGGTTTCGAGGGATTAATTTGAAGTATGGGCCCGATGGGGGTGTTTACATGATCGATTGGTATGACCAAGAGGCCTGTCACCAGCAGCGTCCCGATGATGCCAGCAACGGGCGACTTTACAAGATCACTTACGGGGATGTCCAGCCGGTCGATGTGAATTTGCGGTCGCGCAGCGACCTGGAGCTGGTCGAATTGCAGCTCGAAAAGAACGATTGGTATGTGCGCACCGCGCGGCGGATCCTTCAGCGTCGGGCTGCCGAGGGTGAGCTGGATGACGGCACGCGTGCGGC
>JAHEOI010000095.1 GCA_018610125.1 Verrucomicrobiota bacterium | reverse complement strand
GGTGCTTCCGCCATCCGCAACGATCACCTCCCGCATCTCGGGAGATTGGCCGATCGTCTCGAGCGTCTCGGGAAGTGCGGAAGCCTCGTTCAACGTGGGAATAACGACAGAGATCCCTTGTGGATCGGGATTGAAGGGACATTTTGCGCGGCGGCGCGTTTCCTGCCACCAAATCCAGCCACCGATTCCCGCCCAAATCAGGAAAAGGCCAAGCGTCAGTAAGGAGGAGGCGACTGCGGTCTCACCGTCGACGTCGTAAAGGGTGAGCAGAAGAAACGACGAGCCCTCTCGAACACCGGTCCCGGCGGCGGAAATGGGAAGTCCGGACAGAATGGAAATAATCGGAAATGTCCACCAGATCTGATGGATCGAGATGGGGGAGGGGCTCACTGCCTGAAGGCAGCACGCGGTAACGCCGGCCATGGTCGCATGACCGAGGATACTGATGCCGATTCCTGCCAGGGCGATACCGGGAGCCCGGGCGAGCTCACGCATCCCTGTAAATATCGCCGATATCATGCTTGCGGGCAGGGATTCGGGTCGGCGGCGACGGCAGATCATCAGTGTAACGAGGATCGCAATGCCCAGAATGGCACCTCCGATGATCGTTTGCGTCGGGGCGTTCCAACGCAAGCGGCCAAATTCACTAAAGGCATCTGCCTGCCAGCCAAACCAGACAGCGATCGCCAGAAACGAGGCAAAGCCTGCCAGCCCAATCAGCCGATCCAGAACCGTTTTGGCCCAAATCGTCGAGAACTGATCGCGGTACCAGCGGGTGTAGAGGGCTGATTTCGCAACATCCCCACCGGCAGCGCCAAAGAAGAACAGATTGAAGCAATGTCCAATGAGAACGATCCGGAAGGTGGTGCCGGCGTGGAGTGCATTGCCCCCCAAGCTCAATAGGAGGTGCCATCGCCACGTTAAAAGTAGGAAGACAATCGCCAATAGGCCTAATGCGAGGGCGAGCCAAGTCGCGTGGACGGCGATGAAGCTCTTCGCCAAGGCTCGGAGATCGATCCGCGAGAAGACGAGGCCCAAGGCAATAAGGGAAACCAGGACACAGAGCACGCGAGGCCCCCACGAGGGCGGATTCAAGTGCGTGCCCATGATGTCGGCAGATTCCTTGTCGGACACCATTCGATCTTTTAAGTCAAGCTTTGCCTTTTCCCTTTCCTGCTTGTCTCACTCACTTAATCGTAGCGGGTCCTACCCGGTGGTGGAGGCGGAAGCACGCCATTAAGTTAGCACATAAAAGGTGCAGTGTTTCTGACGAGCTGCGAAAGAAGAGCACGCCCTCAACCTAACCTTCTCCCCTCCGAAGGGGAGAAGGAAGCCGGAGGCCCGAAGATTTCGATCGTCTCATCAAGAGACCCCGGGCCGGGGAATTTCTCCGTTGTTTGCTTCCTCGCCCCTTTCGAAGGGGAGAGGATCGAGGTGAGGGATGCATCAAGGAGAGACGCCTCCCTTAAGTGCCTGGGCGATCTCTTTGGCAAAGTAGGTAAGGATAAGGTCGGCTCCGGCGCGCTTAATGGCGAGCAGGGATTCATCCCGGGTCCGCTCCAGCTCCAGCCAGCCCAATTGAGCTGCCGCCTGCAATTGCGAATATTCTCCGGAGACTTGATACCCGACCAGCGGGAGAAGAGTGCGTTCCCGCAGGCTCCGGATAATATCGAGATAAGGGCCGGCCGGCTTGACCATCAGCATATCCGCCCCTTCGGCTTCATCGAGCAAGGCATCCTGGATCGCTTCGCGGGCATTTCCGGGATTCAATTGGTAGGTGCCCTTGTCCAAGTAGCTCGTGCCGGCGGCCGCCTTGCTGCCGATCGCATCGCGGAAAGGGCCGTAAAAGCCGGACGCGAACTTGGCGGAGTAAGCCAGGATGCTTGTCCGGGTATAGCCCGCACGATCAAGGGCGGACCGGATCGCTTGCACCCGCCCATCCATCATATCCGAAGGCGCCACCCAATCGGCACCCGCCTCGGCCTCGAGCACAGCCAATTGACACAGCATCGCGACCGTCCTGTCGTTATCGACGTCACCGGTCTCCTCGTTGAGCAGCCCATCATGCCCGTGACTGGTAAACGGGTCCAATGCAACATCCGTAATGACGACCAATTCAGGGAGAGCTTGCTTGATCGCGCGCACAGCCCGGTATATCAGATTGTCCGGATTGAGGCCGGCACTCCCGTCGGGGTCTTTATTTTGAGGATCAATGGACGGGAAAATGGCGACCGCCTTAATCCCGAGATCCCACAGGGATCGGCATTCGTGGACCGTATCTTCGATGGAAAAGCGCCACACTCCCGGCATCGATTCCACCGCTTCCGGGCCTCCCTCACGCTCATGGACAAAGAGAGGGGCAATCAGATCGTCCACTTCGATCCGGTTCTCCTGGACCAATGATCGAACACTCTTTGAGACCCGTAGACGCCGTAACCGGCGTGGCAATGTCAACTCTTCCGATTGATTCATACTCGTCCCATTCTATTCTGAAAGCACTTCAAAAACCAAGAGTCCGGTTTTGACAAATCCGCCTCGCTTCGCCATAACAACAAAGGGGCTTCTTGAGGAGTCCGAAGACATTTAGCGTTAGCTTGTGATGAAGGAGAAAATACTATGGCAAGACCTGTAACACTTTTTACTGGGCAGTGGGCGGACATCCCGTTTGAAACGATGTGCAAAAAAACCGCAGAGTTTGGATATGACGGGATTGAGCTCTGCTGCTGGGGAGACCACTTTGACGTTCACCAAGCGGTCAAGGATGACAAGTACATCAAGCAGCGTTGGGAGGTGATCAAAGACCACGGCCTGAAGGCGTATTGCATCTCGAATCATCTTGTGGGACAGGCCGTGAGCGACGCCATCATCGACGAGCGTCATAAGGGGATTCTCCCTGAGCATGTTTGGGGAGATGGCGATCCCGAGGGCGTTCGGCAACGGGCGGCTCAAGAGATCATCGTGACGGGGCAGGCGTGCCGCAAATTCCTTGATGCCAATCCGGACCGCAAAGGGAAGGAGGATGTCTTTCCGGGCGTGATCAATGGCTTCAGTGGCTCACCGATTTGGCACAGCCTTTATGCCTTCCCGCCAACCAGTCAGGATTACTGGGAAAGGGGCTTTCAAGACTTTGCCAAGCGGTGGAAACCGATATTGGACGAGCTCGACAAGGTGAATATCAACTATGGACTCGAAGCCCATCCGACCGAGATAGCCTTTGACATTGCCTCGGCCGAGCGAGCCTTGAAAGCGGTCAATCATCATCGCCGATTCGGATTCAATTATGACCCCTCCCATTTCGGCTACCAACATGTCGCTTATGTGAAGTTCCTCTACCGTTTCTCGGACCGGATCTATCACGTGCACATGAAGGATGTGGAATGGGGCAATGAAACAGCCGAGGCCGGCGTCTTTGGCGGGCATACCAGCTTCGGTGATCCCCGCCGGTACTGGGACTTCCGTTCGGTGGGACGAGGCGATATCGATTTCGATCAGATTGTCGTCGCCCTGAACGATATTGGCTACCACGGTCCGCTCAGCGTCGAGTGGGAGGACAGTCGCATGGAGCGTGAATATGGAGCGGCAGAAGCCGCGAGTGAGGTCAAGAAGATGGACTTCCCACCATCGGGTGTTGCTTTCGACGCTCAATTCGAAAAGGAATAATCGGGCCAAAACACTGATAGGGACGCCGTTCCCGGCGTCCCATGTTCCGGGGCGCACGACAGATTCAGAACACCAGACCTCGAAGGAATCAAAATGAGCTGCCAAGCTGAAAAATGAGCCTCAAATCGGTTCCTGGGAACAGGGTTTTGGTTTCGTTGAGCTCGTGACAAAGGTGCTCGATGAGCTCGTCGTGGGCGTGAGTTGTCAAGTGGTGGAGTCGGACGGTCAGGGTCTGGTTTTGGTGGTCGGGTAGGAGATCGACCTCGGTTTGGTAGAGCTGCCTGAGCAAGGAGCGAGCATCGTCTTCTCGTGCCATCTCTTCGCGGGCTATGGAGGCCATGGCGGTCTCGGTGCGATAGGCAATGAGCTTGATCGTGTCGACGAAGTGCTTGTGCTCGAAACAAAGGCGTTGGAATTGTTCTTCTTCGGGGAGGTCCTTAAGCTCAATGTGCTTCGGGGTGGCTTTTTTCTGGTCTTTGAGCTGTTGGATTTTTTCTTTTCGATTACTGATATCCTCCTGCAATTGGCCTTTCCGCTGCTCGAAGGCCTCCACCTCCTCGGGCTTGGGATCACCCGAGAGGCTTAGGGCGCCAAACTGGGCCTGTTGGCGCGTGAGCTGACCATTCTCGGAACGGATCTGATTGTCGAGCTTGCGCCAATCCGGGTTGACCACTGAACTGGTATCAGGAAGTGGCTCGGTGCCATACTCCACCAGACCGTCCAGATTGAAGCGCTCGCGCATATACTTGAAGAAGTTTTCCTGAGACCATCTGGCGAACATGTCTGCTGCGAGCTCAGCCATTGGTATCCGATAAAGGGAACCGATAACGGCTGTTTGGTGACCATTCTCAGAGAGTCGGCGCACCTCACGAACCCAAAAGCCGTTGGAGAGGCGGATGCCTCGCTCGGCCAACTGGTAAAGGACTTTCTGACCGTGAGCCAGGGTCAGCTCGTGAGTCGAGAATTCCGATTCGGGCCACTGCTCGGTGACATATTTCTTATACGAAATAAAGCCGATGCGTTTGCCCCAGAGCCAAGCAAAG
>JAHEOI010000094.1 GCA_018610125.1 Verrucomicrobiota bacterium | reverse complement strand
GCGGGGATTACTATGTCACGGTGATGCGGAGCAGCGAGAAATCGGGCGATGGAGGGATCCAACGGATCAAGGGTGACAAAGTGGCCGATTTTGCGACGGGACTGAACGAACCAAAGGGAATCGGGTTTACAGGCGAGTTTTTGGTTACGACCGATGTCACCAAGGTCTGGAAGATCGATGCCGAGGGCAAGAAGTCCCTCCTGGCAGAAAAATCGGATTTTCCTCATGAGGTCCGGTATTTGAACGACGTCGCCGTCGCGGCTGACAACAAGAGCGTGTTTGTCTCCGATATGGGTGCCAATACGAAGATGTTTGGCCCCCAAGGTCTATGGCCGGTCGGAAGCGAGCAAGCAAAGGAAATCCCGGTGGTCGGCCGAATCTATGAGATCACCATGGACGGCGATGTCAGTGTGGCCGTCGAGGCCGACTCGGCAATGCTCAATCCCAACGGCGTTACGGTGGCCAATGACGGAGGCTTGCTGATCGCGGAATTCTTTAAAGGGAATATTCTCAAGACCAAGAATGGCGAGCCGAAACTGCTGAGGGCCGGTCTTCGCGGGGCGGACGGCATCGAGCAGGGCGCCGATGGCAATATCTATCTCTCGAGTTGGACCCAAGGTCGGGTTTGGAAGCTTGATGCCAAGGCCAGGAATGCCGAAGTGCTCCGGCAGGGATTGTACTCGGCAGCCGATTTCTACCTTGATGAAGAGCAGAATCAGCTCATTGTGCCGGACATGCGTGCCGGTCTGCTCTTTTTCATTCCTCTGAATCAATGACATGAGCCCTTGGTTTGAGCGCTTTAAGAAGCGTGTAATGGAAGGTAAATCATGGAATCTCTCCTCGCGTTAGTGACATTTGTGATCGTGACCGGTCTGGTCGGCTTATTTACCTGGCGGGCCACCCGGCAAGCCGATCACCAAACGAGCTCGGGCTATTTCCTGGCGGGACGATCCCTTGGCGCCGGGGTGATCGCGGGATCACTCTTACTGACAAACCTTTCGACTGAGCAGCTCGTCGGGCTAAACGGGGCTGCATTTGCAGATGGGTTCATTGTCATTGCCTGGGAAGTGGGGGCCGCCTTGGCCTTGGTCTTAATGGGGCTTTTCTTCTTGCCGCGCTTTCTTAAAAGCGGGATCGCTACCGTACCCGAGTTTTTGGAGTATCGTTTTGGCAACCTGACGCGGGCGATCACTACCATCATCTTCGTCGTGGCCTACGCGGTGATCCTGCTCCCGATTGTGCTCTATACCGGGGCCACAGGGTTAAATTCGATGCTCGATATCCAGGAGCTCACCGGCCTTGACTCGCGATTGCAAGCCATCGTCTTGATGGTTGTGGTCGTTGCCGGAATCGGCTCAATCTATGCCCTCGTCGGAGGACTCGGGTCGGTCGCGATCTCCGACACTTTGAACGGGTTGCTGCTGCTGATCGGCGGTGGGATGATTACTTGGCTGGGATTGAACGCGGTTAATGACGGCGGGGTTTGGTCCGGCTTGCAGGAGTTGACCAAGAGCCACCCCGAGAAATTCGAGTCGATCGGAACAGCCGAGCAATCGGTTCCTTTCAAAACCCTCTTTACCGGGGTCTTGCTGCTCAATCTCTTTTACTGGTGTACCAACCAGCAGATCATTCAACGAACCTTTGCCGCTCGGAACCTGAGGGAGGGGCAAAAAGGGGTCCTGCTGGCCGGCTTCCTGAAGGTGCTGACACCGATTATCCTGGTATTGCCCGGCGTTATTGCGTTCCACCTTTTCGGGTCCGAGCTCGAGACACGCGACGCCGCGTATGGGACCCTTGTCCAGCATGTCCTCCCATGGTACTTGACCGGCTTCTTCGCCGCCGTGGTCATCGGCGCTATCCTCAGCTCTTTCAACTCGGGATTGAATAGCTGTGCCACGCTATTCAGCCTTGGGATCTATCGCGCCATGATCCGCCCTGACGCGGACGATTCGGAGGTTATCCGGATGGGTAAATGGTTCGGGTGGGTTGTCACGGTCGTCTCGGTGATCATCGCGCCGCTGTTGGTCTACGCCGGAGGGATCTTTGGTTATCTCCAGAAGATGAATGGACTCTACTTCATCCCGATATTCTCGGTCGTGGTCGTCGGGATGCTCGGCAGATCGGTACCCGGCATGGCGGCCAATACAGCCTTGATCGTCGGCTGCTTGGTTATCGCATTCGGCTACTTTGTCCCGATCGGAACCAATGCCGAAACCGACTCTGTCACCTATCTCGTTCCGGATTTCATCAATGAGTTCCATTTCCTGGGTGTTGTCTTTGTTGCATTGGTGGGGCTCATGCTATTGATCGGGGCGCTCCGGCCTTTGGATCAGCCTTGGCAACAAGCCCATGCCCGGAAGGTCGATCTGACCCCATGGCCCGGGACGAAATGGGCGAGCTTGGGGATCCTCTTTCTGGTCATTGCCATCTATACCGTCTTGGCGATGTGAACGGCCTTCATGAGCGGCGAGGCATGGCTTCATTGCGCCCGGTCGAGGCATGGGAGTCTCCGAGGGGCACTACCTCGGGTCAGTCTCGGTCGGCTTGGGACTCGGTGGCGGAGTCAGGGAGGGCGAATGCCACGATGGAATCGCCATGCTCTGTGCCAAGCTTACCCCCTCCGCCCGCGGCAATGACGACATATTGCTTGCCGTCGATTTTATAAACACTCGGCGTGGCGTAGCCGCCGGCAGGCAATGGGTGCTCCCATAGGACTTTGCCGGTGTATTTGTCAAAGGCACGGATCTTTTCATCCGGTGTTGCGGCGATGAAGATGACGCCTCCGGCTGTCAGGACGGGGCCGCCAAAGTTTTTCGCCCCGGTGTTGTGGATGCCTTTTGCCGCCAGCTTTGGGTATTCCCCAAGGGGGACCTGCCATAGGATCTTACCTTGATTCAGGTCGACTGCATTAAGGGTTCCCCATGGAGGTGAGATGGCCGGCAGGCCATGCCGGTCGAGGAAGAACGGGGCAATCTGGGCATAACGCGGTATGGAATCCTCGGAGTCGTTGTCGGGGGCTGTTTCGGTATCGGTCTTCGCTTCGGGTTCGCTCCGGAGATACGCGATAAGGTCGTCGAGCTCGTCGGGCTCGAATTGGGTGAATGCGGGCATAATCCCTCGCCCTTCGAGGAGCGTCGATCGGATCTCTTTGGGGGACAAATCCAAGTTTGTCAGCGGGGGATAGAGCGGCGGATTGCCTTTCCGGTTGAATCCATGGCAAGGGGTGCAATTGGCATTGTAGAGGCGCGCGCCCCGTTGGATCGGGGTCGCTGCGGAGGCATCTCCTTCCTTCAACGGTTTGAGTCGGTTGATAGTGGGGGCTTCATTGGCATTGACGTATAAAACGCCTGTGTTGGGATCAAAGGCGCCCCCGCCCCATTCGACTCCACCTTGGTGACCGGGGGTTGTAATGGTGCCTTGCAAGGAGGCGGGAGTGTAGACAAAGCCGGTCTTATGGTTTCGAAACGTTTCCAGAGCGGTTTCCCGCGATTCGGGCGTGATATTCGTCAGGTCGGCTTCGTGGGTTGAGAGGCGGACAAGTGGCGGCGGCTTTAAAGGAAACGGCTGAGTCGGCCAGGCTTCTTCGCCGGGCACATTTGAAGGTGGCACCGAAAGCTCCTTCACTGGGAATACCGGCTCACCCGTGTCGCGATCGAGCACAAACGTAAGGCCCATTTTCGTGAGCTGGACTGCCACGTCTGTGGGTTCTCCATCCATTTGGATCGTCGCCAGGATCGGAGCCGGCGGATTGTCGTAATCAAAGATGTCATGATGGATGGTTTGGTAGTGCCATTGGCGCTCCCCGGTAGTGGCATCGAGTGCCAAGACGGTATTGGCGAACAGATTCTTCCCTTTGCGAGCGCCTCCGTAAATGAAGTTCCCGGCGGCGGATCCCGTAGCGCAAAAAACCAAGCCCCGCTCCTCATCCAGTGAGAACCCGCCCCATGGATTGGCGCCACCGTAGGTCTCGCCTTCGACCCATTCCCAAGTGTCATAGCCGAGCTCGCCCTTGTGCGGGATCGTGTGGAAGATCCACTTGAATTCGCCGGTCCTTGTGTCGTAAGCGCGAATATCTCCCGGCGTCGAGTTGTTCCCTTCGGGCACGCGCGAACCGACGATCAGAAAGTTTTGATACGTAATGCCGGGGGTCGTTACCTCGATCGAAGCATTGGCCGGTTTGACAGGCAGATTCTTCCGTAAATCGATGAACCCACCTTCACCGAACGATTCGATAACGGCACCCGTTTTCGCATCCAAGGCATAGACGCGGTCTTTGACGAAATTAAAGATCCGACCGCGTTTCCCATTGGCGTCTTGCCAGTAGACGAGGCCGCGGTTTCGACCTCGGAAGACGGTGTCGTTTTGGCGATATTCGGAAGGCTCGAAGACCCATGCTTCCTTGCCGGTTGCGGCGTTTAGGGCGACCGCGTTGACCTTGGGGGTGGTGAAATAGAGCAGCCCATCGACGATGATGGGATTGCTATACATCGACGGCCCGTTCGGGTCACCATGATGGTATTCCCATGCGAGCTCGAGTCGGCTTACGTTTTTGGCATTGATTTGGTCGAGCTTGGAATATTGGTTGGCTTTCTTATCGCCTCGGTAGATCGCCCAATCGGTATAGTTGTCATGCGGGTCATGTGATGCCTCGTCGGGAGTTGCGGCAGCGAAAGGAGACCCGGCCAGCAAAAATAATACGAGACAGCACGGTAAGACGAGATAATGGGCGCGCCAAAAAGAATGTTTCACAATGGTGTTGAGCCTACGTCGAGCTTATTGAGGGGTCAATAAAAACGTAACGAGAAGAGAGTCGGGGACTTTACATGGGATCTGACTCCTTCGTATCCTGTGTGACGGCTCATGTTCAGTTTAAAGGAAAAGATCGCGATGGTAACCGGTGCGGGCTCGGGAATTGGTGCGTCAATCGCGGAAGTCCTCGCCGAGGCCGGGGCATTCGTTTTTGTCACCGACATCGATGAATCGGCGGGAAAGGAGACCGTTGCCCGAATTCGAGATCGCTCGGGTAACGCGGAGTGCTTGAACCTGGACGTCACCGACGAAGCCCACTACGAACGTGTGGCAAAAGCGATCCGGGATTCCAAAGGGCGCCTCGACGTCCTTGTGAATAATGCCGGTGTGGGGCATGTCGGGACCTTGACCCAAACGACCGGCCGAGACTTGGACCGGCTTTACGCGGTGAATGTCCGCGGGGGATTCAATGTGACTCGCGCCTTTCTTCCCGGCATGTTGGAGCGAGAGTCCGGAAACGTGATCAACCTGGCATCGATAGCGGGTGTGGTCGGGGTCCGCGACCGATTTGCCTATACGACCTCTAAATTTGCGGTGGTCGGGATGACGAAGGCGTTGGCCTTGGATCACGCCCGCGATGGGATACGGGCCAATTGCATCTGTCCCGGGCGGGTCCGCACGCCGTTTGTCGATGCAAGATTAAACGAATACGATGATCCGGAGCGGGCATACCGGGAAATGAGCGCCAGCCAGCCGCAGGGACGAATGGGGCAGCCGGAAGAGATCGCTCATGCCGCTCTTTACTTGGCCGGCGACGAATCCGCGTACGTTACCGGCACGACATTCATGATTGACGGCGGCTGGAGTGCCGGGTGATTCCAATTCAGGTCATGGGATTTTGGGCGAAGGCGTAATCGCGCACAATGTTGCCCTTGAGCAGATGTTCCTGAATGATCCGCTCCAGCACCGACTCATCGCAGGAGTGATACCAGACACCTTCCGGATAGACCACGGCAATGGGTCCCTGCATGCAGACCCGTAAGCAGTTTGCTTTCGTTCGATAAACGAGGGGCTGAGGTCCTGCGAGATCCAGCTCTTTCAAGCGCCGCTTGAGATAGGCCCACGCGGCAAGACCGATCTCTTTGGGGGCGCACTTCGACTCGGTTTGGTCTGCGCAAAGGAAGATATGCCGTCGGTAGCAAGTAAGGCCCAACCCTTGCGCTGTCTCCTCTAATGTTGCCATCGGGGTGCTCTCAATGTTTGGTTGTCAAGGCATCAGACGCTTGACGCAATTGGGGATTGTGTCGGGGCGGGGGAAGAGCGAGTCCGAATAAAGCTCCAAGGAGTCGGGAGCGGGATGTTGTGGCTTGGAAGGGTATTCGCCTTTGCCGGCCCAGGTCCAGGTCCACAGGGCTCCGGGATAGGTGGGGACCGTGGAGGAATAAATCCCAAACCAGTCGTAGCTTCGCTTCACATTGCCGAGGAGATTATGGATGACTTCGGCATAATAGAGGGGGCTCTCGCTCTGGGTGACAAAGATCCCGCCGGAGTTGAGTCGTTGATAGGAGGCATGGAGAAACTCGGCGGAGAAGAGGGCCGTCGCGGGACCGACCGGGTCGGAGCCGTCGACAATGATGACGTCATATTGGTGGTCGGTTTGCTGCATGAACTGGGCGCCATCCTCAAAGCGGAGATGAAGGCGAGGGTCGGCCAGGCCTCGGCTCAGGTCCGGAAAGTATTTTCGGCCCACTTTGACAACTTCTTGGTCGATTTCCACCATCGTGATCCGTTCGACTCGGTCGTATCGGGTGACCTCGGTCACGGTGCCGCCATCTCCGCCTCCGATAACGAGCACCTCCCTCGGATTCGGATGGGCGGTAACAGCAGGATGCACCAAGAGCTCATGATAAAAGGGGGCATCCAGGTCGGTGGTCATGACCATACCGTCCAACAAGAGCACCGTGCCAAAATTGGCGTTTTCGAAGAGGGTGATTTTCTGGTAGGGCGTCTCCCATTCTTCGAGGTTGCCTTGGACCTGAAAGAATAGCCCGGCGGCCCGGGCTGAGCCATGGGCTTCGCGTACAGAGTCGTCAGACATGCTCGACATTGTATCTTCCAACGTTAGCCGGTCCAGACGAACGGATTCTCATCGGTCCTCACTTTTCCGGTGCCGATCATTTGCTTGATGTAAGGAGGTGGGTCAAACCCGAGTGCGAGCTGGCTTGGGGAAAGGAACTGGAGATTGCCGTCGATTTCACTGAGCCGCTTTCCCCACACCGATGGACTAAGCTCTCTCGGATCAGCCTGCCAAGAGCCGATTACAAGACCCCAAACTCCTTGAAAACTCGGAACCGGGCACAAAAACGGGCAAACATACGGAGTGGTCTCTCCGAGTGTGGCATTCAAATCAGCCAGGAATTTTCCCTTGCCGGGCGAGACGTCTGCCGCTTGGGCCACCAAAACTCCCTGCTCCTTTAAGGCTGCCTTGGCAATTTGAAAGAATTCCCGAGTAAACAAGAGCCGGCTCGGCCCTTCCTCCTGGGGCTCCGTCAAATCGAGAAGAATGACATCGAACGCGTTTTTGAAGCTTTGGAGAGCCTCTCGGGCATCGCCATAGACCACTTCCAGCCGCGGATCACTGAATCGGCCTTCGCTAAACCGGGGAAGATACCGCTTTGAGACCTCAACGACCTTTGGGTCGAGCTCGGCCAGGACAACACGCTCCAGGGCGGGATAGCGGAAAATTTCTCGCAACGCCCCGCCATCGCCTCCTCCGGCAACCAAAACCCGTTTGGGGGCGGAGTGGAGAAGCATGGCAGGGTGAACGAGCGACTCGTGATAGATGAATTCATCATTCTCAGCAGCTTGGATGACGTGATCGAGAAACAGGGTCCGACCGAGGTTGACCAAGTCGACCACGTCAACCTGCTGAAATTCGCTCCGGCCTTCAAAAAGGGTCTCCCGGAGGCGATATTGGATCCTTGTGTGATTACCGACGTCCTCTGTATAGACTGCGTCGCCGTTCACACGACCTCCGTTACCTGAGCCTCGCTAACCCGACGTGACGCGTCCGCGTCGCGGGTCAGTCGCTGCACATCGATGTTTTGCGGCTGGAATTGATCGCGCAACACATCGATCGCGCTTTGCACGTTGACCCCTTCACTGCAGAAAAACATATCCACCGCGGCATAACTGTGCTCCGGCCAGGTATGAATCGTAATGTGACTCTGTTCCAGCACCACGACACCACTGACTCCATACGGAAAGAACTGATGGAAATTGTGAGTGACAATACTGGCGTTTGCCTGACGGGCGCTTTCAAGCAACGCCTTTTCCACAAACGGTACGCGTTCCAACGCTGCGGACTCGCACCGCTCCAACTCCAAGATCCATTGTACTCCGAGCGCTCCCTTCATTTTCTTACCTCATCACTTCAGTGCATACTTTCACTTTTTTCACTTGATCAGTTGCTTCTTACCTTTGGTTAAGGTCCACCAGCAAAGCCCACCGATACGGTCTCCACCGATACGGTCCATCAGTTTGGTATCAGCCACACGGCCGAAATGTTTTCATTGAGAAGCGCTTTCCGGCCTCACCTCTGCAGACCGTGAGCCGGCTCTCTCTTCGTTCTCTTCGTTGACGTACCTCGGCCTTAGCGTGGGGCAAAAATCGCCCCTCATAAGAGTCGCCAACCTACAATCCCCACTGCCTTAAGACAAGCTAAATTCTTTCCTGTAATTGGCTTTCGGTACTCTCCTTATCTCCTTCAGCGAACTTGGGCAAACGTTGCCACAATTCCGCTTGCAGCGAACGATCAAGCCATCATTGCCGCGATTGGTCCCTGAGCCATAACCCAATCGCCTCTCCATCTCAGAGGACTCCATCCCAGAAGAGCTCACCCACTCCACCCATTCACCTGGAATAACGGTAACAAGGATGTCGCAAAAGAAAAGAGATGAAGTGCTGGGAAATACAGGATTCAAAATGCCCTGACCAGCCTGGCCAAGAGTCCCGAACAACGTTGTTGACTCTGCTGGTGGCGGACCGCCATTGCAAATGCCTTGCGTTGGCCGATGATCACAACGAGCCGCTTCCCTCGTGTGATCCCGGTGTAAATGAGGTTTCGCTGCAGCATGACGTACTGCTGAGTTGCGAGCGGCATTACCACGACCGGAAACTCCGATCCCTGGGATTTATGAATCGTGATGGCATAGGCCAGCGCCAACTCATCCAGCTCGCCGTAATCGTAAATCACCTCGCGTTGCTCGAAGTCGACCCGTACCTGGCGGTCTTCGGGATCGATCTTTTGAATCCTTCCTATGTCGCCGTTGAAGACCTCTTTGTCGTAATCGTTGATCGTTTGGATCACTTTGTCGCCGGCTTGAAAGGTCCAGCCGAATTTTTCGACGCTTGGCTCGTTGTTGCGGGGTGGGTTCAAGGCCTTTTGGAGCGAGAGGTTCATCTGCTGACTTCCCAAAGATCCTCGATTCATCGGGCACAAGAGCTGAATATCGGCAATGGGATCGAGCTGAAAGCGATCGGGGATGCGGTGACGGATCAGATCGAGCATGGTCTCTCTGATTTGCTCCGGCTCTTCGCGCTCAAGGCAAAAGAAGTCCGAATCCGGATCTTTCCGGGCAGTCGTCGGCATCTGGCCCTTGTTTACCCGGTGGGCGGTCGTAATGATCCGGCTGTGGGCCGCTTGGCGGAAAATCTCTTGCAATCGGACGACCGGGACGACCGCACTTTGGATCAGATGCGCGAGCACCATTCCCGGACCGACTGAAGGAAGCTGATCGACGTCGCCGACCAATAATAGGTGACCATGAGATGGTAGCGCCCGAACTAATGCCGCCATCAACGGGACATCCACCATCGAGCATTCATCGACCACCAAAAGATCACACTCAAGTGGATTGGACTCATTGCGAGAGAAGCGACCGGTGCCCGGTTGGACTTCGAGGAGGCGGTGGATCGTGCGGGCTTCCATGCCCGAGGTTTCTCCGAGGCGTTTGGCCGCCCGGCCGGTCGGGGCACAAAGGAGGCATTGGACTTTTTTGGCGCGAAGGATCATCAAGATGGCATTCACCAAGGTTGTCTTACCTACTCCGGGGCCGCCGGTCAGGATGACGATCCGACTGCTGATTGCCTTTCGTAAGGCGTCGATCTGGGTGGGCGCGAGCGTCTTGCCGGTCTTGGCTTGGGTCCATTCGATGGCCTTTTCGACATGGATATCGGGATACCCCGAGGGGAGTCGCACCAGCGATGCAATCCGTTTTGCAATCGTCTCTTCGGCACGACGAAGGTATGGGATGTAAACCAGTTCCTGCTCCCCCGGTCTTTCGGAAATCAATTCCTGCTCCCGCAACGATTTATCCAGTCCCTGACGAACGATGCTCTCGTCAATCTCAAGGATCTGGGTGGCCTGCTCGACCAACACTTCTTTGGGAAGCGCGCAATGTCCCTCCTGGGTCGCCTCGGTGAGGACGTGGGTAAGCCCTGCCTCGGCCCGCATAATGGAATCCTGGCGGATCCCCGATTTTTGAGCGATTCGGTCCGCTGTCTGGAAGCCGATCCCGGGAATGTCGCGGGCCAATCGATAAGGATTGTTCCTGACCGTCTCAATCGCGTTGTCGCCATAGGTCTTATAAATCCGCACGGCGCGACTCGTCGAGACGCCGTGGGAGTGGAGGAATACCATGATATCCCGGACGAGGCGTTGCTCGTTCCATGCGGCCTTAATCTTACGGCGGCGTTGGGGCCCGATCCCATCGATTTCCTCCAATCGAGCCGAAGACTGCTCAATGATGTCGAAAATCCGCTCTCCGAAGCGCTGAACCATCTTTTTGGCGTAAACGGGCCCGATTCCCTTGATCATGCCGCTCGCCAGGTATTTCTCGATCCCTTCTCGTGTGGTCGGGGCGACACATTCGAGCTTGTCCGCGCGGAATTGAGGTCCATGCTCACGATCTCGCACCCACCGCCCTTCGGCCACGACCCATTCGCCAGGGTTGGCTGAGGGGACGATCCCGACCAGGGTGATCAAATCGCGATACCCCTTGGCGTTGATCTTTAAGACCGCAAATCCTGTCTCCTCATTGAAATAGGTCACCCGCTCAATGAGGCCGGAAAGCGATTCGGGATGGGCGCGTGTCGTCTGCTTTGGCAAAGGCAATCAAGTTTGAGCCACCGCGTCGCTAATTAACCGGAGGTCTTCATAAATCGCGCTATTGATGGCGCGAGCTCGCTCCTGATGACGTTTCTCGCTGCAGGTTCCGTTCATGACCCACGCCACGACGAGCTGATGTTCCGGATCGGCAAAGCCGGTTGATGATTGGGCACCGCTATGGCCGAACGTTGTGTCACTGCAATGCCGTCCATACCCGTAAGGGACGGTTTCTTTGCCATACCGGTTCGAGTCAATGATGAAGCCCAATCCCCAATCGATGGTATGTTGAAAGGTCTGATCAAACAGGCCGACCCGATGACGGCGCGTTAAGGTCTTCAACGTTTCAGGCTCCACGATACGATCGCTCGATGCCGTTTTCCCGCCAAGGATTCCAAGCAGCTCTTCGTAGAAGTGGCCGAGCTGCTTGATCGGGCCGCGACCGTTGCTTCCGGGACGGCACTGCGAACAGGCCGCCTCTGAGTCTCGAGACGGGTGTGGCTTGGGCTCCGCCTTGTCGGTCATATAGAGCAAGCCGATCCGATTGCCATATTCCCGATAGCGTTCAGGAGGCATACCGATCCATGAATCGCTCATTGAGAATGGGGTGAAAATCTGATCGCGCACATAGACTTCAAACGGACGCCCGTCAAGGCGATGGACAATCTCAGCCAGGACGAGCCAAGTCGAGCCGAGGTGATAGCCGGCCTTTTTGCCGGGTTCCCAGTTCGCCTCGGGGGCGGTGGCGCAGATC
>JAHEOI010000093.1 GCA_018610125.1 Verrucomicrobiota bacterium | reverse complement strand
GAGGTAGGCTTCATTGGTGCGGGGGCCGGCCCGTATTTCCCTCGCACCTTGCCATTTGGAAATTCAGGAATTACCACTAGGAATTACCGAAGGGGACCAGAAAAACAAAAAGAGGTTTAACCGTGTTGAAGCGATGGTGGCTAGCATCTATTTGGGAGATCGGCCTTTCGAGGCCTTTTCGTGGGGATGGACTTTCGACGCGTCATCTCAAGACTCCTTTGCCGTGTTACAGCCTCCAAATCGTCCTCATGGCGTTTTGTTTCGGTGTTCCGCCAACCTCACTATCCGCTGACTTCGGAGAGCCGATCAATGAGCCGTCTCAGGTGGTATTCGATTACCGGTGGGAGGGGGAAATGCTCGAATCGGACTTCGAAGAGCCGTCGGGTCTCGTGTTTGATCCTCGGCGCGAATGCTTGTTCGTCGTCGGAGATGAGGGCGATATCGCTCAAATCGGGCTGGATGGAGAAGTGGCAAGGAAGCGGCACGTCGCGGATGCCGATTTCGAAGGGATCACAATCGTCCCCGATCAAGATCGTCTCTATATCGCGGTCGAAGGTGATGAAGTCATTCTCGAGATCCATCCCAAGTCGTTCGAGATCTTGCGACGTTTCCACTTGGAGCGTGAGCGTGGCGATGAGACCCTCTTTCCTGCAGATGGCGACGGGATAGAAGGGATCACGTTTGTGCCGGATGCCGAGCACCCTGAAGGAGGCGTGTTTCTCGTGACCAATCAAAGCTTTTCACTCGAGGACGAGCCTTCCCTCGTTGTGGAAGTGGCCTTGCCGTTGAGCAAGGCGCAAAATTCTCCGGCATCGGTGACTCCAGTCCGTGGAACAAGCCCGGGTGTGATCGATCTCTCCGCCCTCCATTATCATGCCGGTTCCGAGAGCTTCTTCATCGTGAGCGATGCGACAAATACCCTGATGGAAATGGATCGTCAACACGAGATGCAGCGAATCTGGACCTTCCCCGGAAATGACCAGGAGGGAATCACGTTCGATGCGTCGGGATACCTTTACATCGCTCAAGATTCGGGCGGCATCGTCAAAATATGGCCGAGAACGTTGCATTCCAAAGAGCAAGAGAATTGAGGTGCGATCAAATCGTTACTTCAAGTTAGCGATTGTGGCGCCTTCGCCGCCGAAGTAAGGAGACGCCAGCGCATAACGTTCCACCTCTGGATGTCGGTCCAAAATCGAATGCACCGTCCGCATCAGTTGGCCCCGCCCTTTGCCATGGACAATTCGCACTTCCGAAAGCCCTTTCTCTTGAGCCAGCCGGAGATACTCCTCCAGAATCTCCTTGATATCTTGAGGACGGAATGGGTGGAGATCGATCTCGTCGGTGATCGGTACAGACACCGGCTCTTCCTCATCCCCACCGATTTCATCATCGTCTTCTTCTTCGCGCCTCATCGATACCAGTATGGATCGTTGTCAACGCGTTTGCACGTTCAGTGCCCCCGAATATTTGCGCTATTTCTTTAAGAATGCCAACAGGTCGGCGAGCTCCTGCTTCGTCAATACTTCGCCCAGCCCTTGAGGCATCAGGGAGATATCGCTTGGACGCATCGTGGCGATCTCCTCTCGTTTGATGGTTTGCTCGACGCCCGGGCCGGTCGCGAGGGTGACTGCTTCCGGCGAATCACGACGGAGGATTCCGTTGTAGACTCGGCCCGCAGTCGTCTTAACTCGCACACTTTCATAGCTTCGCACAAAGCTTGCGCCGGGGTAGATAATTGATTCCAACAGGTCGCGGCGAGTGCGCGTTTGCCCAATATTGGTTAGGTCCGGGCCGAGCTTCCCTCCCAGATAACCGATTGCGTGACAGCTCGCGCACGCTGCTCGAGGGCTGTTGAAAATCTTCTCTCCTCGCCTGGGATTGCCCTTGCCCAACGAGCTGAGCAGCGTTTCCAGGTGCTCTCGCTTTTCGGTCGATTGCTCCCGCAAAGATGAGATGAACGAGGCGGCCGATTCCTGTATCGGCTTAGGGTATTTTTTGAGAAGCGATTCGAGCGGCTTAGGCTGCAATCCTGCGGCGGCGTCCAGCTCGCTCAGGGAGGCGACAAGACGTTCGCCGACATCTCGACTTTGGGATTGCTCAAAGAGGGCCAAAATATCCCGCAGGTCCAAAGCGCTCAGTTGCGGCAACCTCCCGGCCAATCGAACGAGGTGGCTCTCTGTCAGGTCGACTTGTTTGAGGATCCGTATCGCCGCTTTTCGGCGTTTGATTGGCTTCTCCTTCTGCAAGTTGGCGAGCACCAGCTCAAAGTTGTCCGGACTGATGCGCTTCGAGGTGCGGGTCTTTACGGCCACAGCATCGAGTCGGGTGTCGGCAGCCAATGAGTCATTGCCCGCGATTCGGGTCAAGATTGCGGCCATCGCTTCCGGCAAATCGGCTTCGGGGTGGGTGATTGCCTCGAGTGTTTTGGTTGCTGTGGGCAGGAGCGAATTCGGGCCATGGGTCAGGAGTTGCTTAATGCTCTCGGCCCACTCCCGGGGAAGCTTATCGGGTTGTGCCCGCCGCATCGATCCAAGGAGACTGCGTCGTCTTTCAAGGGGCAGTGACGCATCAACCACCGCTGTGGCGACAAGCGTTTGTACCTTCGGGTTGTGCGCGAAATCGGCCAACTGCGCGGTAAATCGTTGCCATGCTTCCGAGCCCCCACTTGCTCGAAAGAGTCGGTTTTTGAAATAGTCGGCCAGTTCCTCGCCCCATTCGGTGTGATGCTCAATAACCCAAAAGGCGGTCTTGCGTAATGTCGGATTGGTTGCCGTCAAAAACGGCTCCACTTGTCGGAATGAGAGGCGGCTCCCTTGCAATTGATCCAACGCGATCAGGGACGCGCGTTGGGCATGAGCATTTCGCGCCCGAAGGCCGCGGCGAAGTGCCTCGGTGTCGCCGATCTCAATCAACGCATAGATAATGGAATGTTCCAGGATGCGTTTTGGGGACTCAGCGGTTGCGGTCAGAAGCGGTGAAACCGCGTTGGAATCGCCGATGCGTCCCAGGGCTTCCGCGGCAATTCGTTGAAGCGGCGGGCTCCCTTTGCGTAACAGTGCGACAAGCGGGTCGACCGCTTGATCATCACGCCAC
Organism: Verrucomicrobiota bacterium; assembly: GCA_018610125.1. Taxonomy (GTDB): domain Bacteria; phylum Verrucomicrobiota; class Verrucomicrobiia; order Limisphaerales; family JAHEOI01; genus JAHEOI01. Next base: position 14,029 of record JAHEOI010000093.1, on the reverse strand, counting down.
AAACCGGCGACATTGGCAGCGGCGTGACGAATTGTCCGGTTTTCATCATTGAGCGCGTCACGCACTGCATTCCGTGCTTGCGAATCTGCCAGCCCGGCAAGTGTCCAAACGGCATTGAGGCGGGCTGAAGGCGTATTCGATTCCTGCAAAACCGTTTTCAGGGCGGGAATGGCTTCTTTCCCCCGTTTCCTTAATGCCGTCACCGTCCGGTCTCGCACGAACGGCCTTGGGCTCTTGAGCCGGTCCGTCAGTTCTTTCGGGGTCACATCATGCCATGCCATCTCATTTCCGAGGGGATGGGCGATTTTGGGCGCGCTCTTCCTGCGGACCCGATAGATCCCTCCGAGGACATCCGGCTTATGCAATTGCGAGGTCGGGCAACAGATCTTGTACCAACCGCCGGTATCGACGATGATGAGACTTCCGTCCGGGGCCTCAAGAACGCAGGTCGGATGAAAATCGTTTGAATCCGAGACAAGGAAGTCTTTGTCCTTGGACTGGAATGTGGCGCCTTGGGGCGTTAAACGGTGGTGCATCACTTTGTTCAAATTGAAGAGCGCTGAAAAAAAGGCGTTGTGATAGTCGTTTCCGAATATCTTGGAGCGGTAGCGAATGATGCTGCATGGCGCAGCGGGTCCCAAATGGGCCATAATCGGCATGAGCTCGCCGGTGCGCCGATGATCTTCGATGACATCGTGCTTCTTGCCGTAAACCCCGCCGTAAACAGCATGGATCAATCCATCTCGATTCCCTCCGCCCGGGTGCTGGAAGAATGTGCCGGCGAGAATCCGTTCCCCTCCCGGAGTGAAGGCGACACTGACCGGATTGTCCATCCCGCCGGTCAAGACCGGTTCGATCGCCGATGCGTCCTGGCGAGCCCGAAAAATGTGCGCCGCTTTAGTGGTCAGCTTACGTCCATCCGGAAGCTTGTAGTGCTGCTTGGCAAATGCCCCTTTGCACCAGTAAATTCGACCGTCCGGTCCCAACTCCGGTCCATGGAGATCGTTGGCGCAATGGGTCAACGTCTTGCCGTTAAACCACTTCTCGCGTCGGTCGGCAACGCCGTCGTCATTCGTATCCGTCAGCTTCCAGATCGCGGGCGGGGCCGCGACGTAAAGCGATCCCTTGTGCCAAAGGGCACCTTCGGGAAACGGAAAATCATCGGCAAATACCCGGCGTTGATCGTATTGGCCGTCGCCATCCGTATCGGTCAAGCGCACAATGCGGTGGGGTTTGTTGGCGAGCTGCTCCTCGACGCTTGCGTTGGATCCGGAGGATTCGGTCACATAAAGGTTGCCTTCGTTATCATAGTCCGCCGAGATCGGACGCTTGGTAAGCGGCGGCGACGCGACCCGCTCCACGATAAAGCCGTCGGGAACGGTCAGTGTTTGGTTGTTGAAATTGAAATCGGTCGCTCCTGCTAAAACGGGTGCCATGGTCATGGCAAACGCGGGCAGTCCTGACAGTAAGAATCGTGCAATCATCATAGGCTCGCTTTATTGGATTCTTTGGATTTCAAGGAAATCCGGCTTTCGAGTCAAGTCCTTGCCAGCAATTCTTGCTTCGAATACCGCTTGCGGCGTCCAGGCGGGCACGGTTACCGTCGCCGGGTCGAATGAAAGGGAAGCGCCAAACAAGGTCGAAATCGGGATCGGACGGATCAGCGGTCGGAGTTGAAGACGCCCTTGTCGGTGCGGCCAAGGAGCTTCGCAACGCGACCCGATCTTTGGGGTTTGGTCACCCTGTTACCCATGTTTACCGCCCTTTGGAATACGCCTGGGAGCCGCATGAGGAATACTTGCGGCGTTATGGGGCCGGTCGCAAAAAGGTGGTGTTTTTGGGCATGAACCCGGGTCCTTTCGGGATGGCACAGACCGGAATCCCTTTCGGTGAGGTCTCGGCCGTTCGCGATTGGCTGGAGTTGGACGGAGTCATCGCAAAGCCGGAGGTGGAGCATCCCAAGCGTCCGGTCGAAGGACTGCGGTGCCGGCGCTCGGAGGTCAGCGGCTTACGGCTCTGGTGGGGATTGTTCGCACAGCGTTTCCCTCAAGCCAAAACATTCTTTAAAGATTACTTTGTTGCGAATTATTGTCCCTTGGCTTTTTTCGAAGAGAGCGGTCGCAATCGAACGCCGGACAAGCTGGCATCGGAAGAGCTGCGGCCCCTTTTTGCAGCGTGCGACACCCATCTTCGGAGCCTGATCGAGCTGTTGCAGCCGGATTGGCTGATCGGGATCGGCGCCTTTGCCGAAAGGCGGGCCCGTGAGGTGCTGAAAGATTGGGATCTTCAGATTGGACGCATCCTGCATCCGAGTCCATCAAACCCTGCCGCCAACCGCGCGTGGCACGAAACGGTCACAAAACAGTTGCGAGGCTTTGGAGTGTGGGATTGACCGTCATTCGGATGGGAGGTCGGTTGCCGGCATGAGATCGACAACGGTAATCACGCCTTTCAGTTTTCCGTTTTGATCGGCGACCAGTGCTTTGTGCTTACCGGATCGGATCAATCGACGCATCACTTCCTCGCCCGGGAGATCTTCGGTCACGGTCACCGGGGATGCCAACGGGAGCTTGCGAACCGGGATGTCCAACGCTTCCGGTCGGCTCTTGAGGATGTCATAAAAATCATCGCGATTGAGCAGTCCTTGGATGATGCTTTGCGAATCGACCACCGGATACGACCCGTGAGGCTGCGTCTTTAAGACGCGTATGATTTCGGCACAGGTCATATCAAGGGTCAGCGTGAAGATGGAAGTTTTCATAAGATCCCGGGCGTACTGAGTGCGAGCGGCTGCGGGCATTTTATTCAAGAGTGTCTGAAGCACTTCACGGGACTGATGCTTGGCGGCGGATTTCTTGAGCAGTCGGGCAAGCGAGCCGGCTCCGCGCACGATCTGGTGAAAAATGCCCGCCGGAAGGGCTATCAAAGTCGATGCCGAAGCGGCCCGTGCATCAAAGGCACGCGAATCCTTCTCCAGAAGAGCGCGCTCGCCAAAATATTCTCCCTCGTGGATCGTGTCGATCACCCCCTGTTGATCGAGTAATTCGATGGCACCCTGCTTGACAATATAAAAGGAGAAAGCCGGATCGCTTTCATGATAGAGATAATCGCCCGGCTCCAGGTAGAGCTCTCCCAGGAGCGTGCTGTAGCGCGGATTGAGCAAATTAATGTCGCGCGGAAAAAACAGGTCAAGGGTCCAGTCGATCACAACGCGAAATTTGCGATCGAACCGCGGCAGCTTTAGGAGATAGATCGTTCGCCAGAGCCACCACGCGAGAAACCCGGAGAATTTGAAACCGAAAATGTCCGCGACCGCGGTATGGTGGCCGAGCGAGGCGAGCTCGCCCTGTTCCTTGAAGGTGAACGGCTGCAATGGCTTTCCATTAAGATGCCGGTGCAGGTTTTCTCCGGCGAGAATGCCTTGACGGAAGGCGAATTGGGCCGTGGCGGGGCACGTCCCGCCTTTCACGTAAGGGATGCTGGCGCAATCGCCCGCAGCCCATAGCTCGGTTTGGCCTTGGACACGACACTTCGAGCTTGTGACGACTCGCCCGTCCTCGGTTGCCAGGTCGTTATCCTCGCATAACTGCCTCACAAGGGGGTGGGGGGCATTCCCGATGGTCGAAATCACGGTGTCGCAATCGATTGTGGAGTCGTCTTGGAGGTAGACCCGTTTGGCGGTGACAGCTTTGACACGTTGATTGAGAATAACCTTTAACCCGCGATCACCAAGCTTGCGCTCGGAATAGCGCCCCAGATTTTCACTCAGCGTCGACAGCAAATGATCGCGACTGTGGATGAGAAAGACTCGAATGTCTTCATAGTCAATCGCCGAATAAAAGGAGTGGATGGAGCGAAAGAGATCCAAAATATGACCGGCGGTTTCGACACCGGAATACCCTCCTCCCACCACCACGACCGTAAGCAATCGTCGCTTTAGCTCCGGTCGCATTTCGAGATTGGCTTCCTCCATGCGACTGATCAAAGTCCGTCGAAGTCGCATGGCATCTCCGACATTCTGCATCAACAGGGCATGTTCCGACATCCCGGGGATGCGACTCAGGTCGATCGAGGCTCCCAGTGCCAGCACCAGATGGCGGAAATGGATTGCCACATCGCCGGAGAAGGCGCCCGCATTGAGGGTGAGCTTTCGGTGGGGCCAGTCGATCGACTCGACTTGTCCATTGAAAATTTGGGCTCGCCGGCAAAGCAGCCTCAACGGATTGACGACGTGGAAAGGCGATATCGAGCCGCCCGCCACCTCCGGCAGCATAGGCTGAAACACCATGTAATTGTTTTGGGAGATAAGCCCGACTCGAATCGAAGTGCTCCGTCCGAGTCTGCGTGTCAACGTCTTGGCGCAGTAGGCGCCGGCAAATCCCCCGCCCAGAATGGCGACATCAAGCTCGTGTCGGTTCGGCTCATTGCTTGCCATGGATTCGGCGGCTCACTGACAAAGCTCATTCACCCATAGGTGGCCCGGGTCTTCCACAGCCCAATCCGGGTTTGCCGCGCGCAACTGCTCCAGGGAGAAAGCCCCGGACGCAATCGCCAAAACCCGGGCCTCGATCTTACGGGCACATTGTATGTCCAAGAGCGTATCGCCGATCACCAGGATTTCATTACCGTGGAGTTGGCGGTTCAATCGCTCACAGCTTCGTTGATAGGCGATTTCAGCCAGCGTATCCCGATCTTCGTGGTTATCGCCGAAAGCGCCGAGCTGGAATGGCTCCCAGAGGCCGAAGTGGCGCAGCTTGATTTCGGCGCCGAGTCGGATGTTGCCGGTCAATAGCCCCAACAGCGGGGGCTCGGAGAGAGCCCGGAGGTTGGTCATAAGCCGGGTGATCCCGGGCACGCGACGGCCCGAGAGCCGAGGCAAAAGGTGATCCAGCCAAAACACATAGTGATCGAAGAAGCGCTGAAAATTGGCCGCATGCGGCTGGATCCGATTGGCTTCGAAGAAACCGCGAACGATTGAGCGATCGGTTCTGCCGGCAAACTGCAATGTCTTGGTGCCGTTCGGGGCATTGAACGCACTGCTCGCAGTTCGCTCAAAGGCCTTCATTCCAGCCCCGCCGCTCTGGATGAGTGTTCCGTCGATATCAAATAAAACCACTCTGACCCTCGATGCCGCTTGGGTCACCTTTTGCCGCGGATCACCCCTTTCGGCGACCCCACATTTATCATCGTTGCGTTCCATGTATAACGTTGTAACAATAGCAGATAACTGAAATTACGCTATGTCGCAGCTAATGATCCACCTAGTGAACTGGGCCGTTTTGGTCATCATCCTCGTGGGCTTTCCGACGGTGACCAGCATGCGGATCGGTGGGCTACAGGTTACGGCGATGAAGATTTTCCAACAGCTTACCCTGTGGGGATTCGGAGTGGCCATCGCCGCGAATCTGGCCGCGGCATTTTTCCTGACGCGCAAGCGCCGTTTCGAGCAGCTCTACTACAATTGGGCCATTGTTCATGGCGCGCTGCTGGTTTTCCTCTATCTGTTCTTCAATCATGTGGTCGACTTTGCATGGCTCAAGGAAGCCCTCCTTTGGCTTAAGAAACAAATCCGGTAGCGGGACCTTGCGTCAGCCCCGCCAAGGCATGGCTAGGCTTAATACCATTCGGAAAATGCTCATCTCTGACTCGCCCTTACAGGGCTTGAGCTCGTCTGCGTTTCGGTTCCCAGGGTGGAACCCTGTTGCGCTATGTTGACCCGCACCTTGGGCGTTCTCGAACAATGCCCCAACGGGGCGATTCAATGTAGCCTAGGGCTCAACCCGGAGGTGTGCAGGCTTATGGGACATTCTCCCGAGGCTGATAGGCACGCCGTTCCCGACGTCCAGGAGCGGACGGCAGCGGAGTGCCGTCCCTACCCCAACAATAGGACCAAAAAACCCCGAATAAGGGTTCCGCCCGCTTTTTTGCGGCTCCTATTCTTTTCAATGTGCCACCGGCCGTATTTCAGCGTTTCAGCTTTTTCTTCAGCCATCACGCGCTCTTTTTGTGGGCACCCATCGCGGGAGCGTCGGGGTTGGCCTCGGGGCCGAAATAGCGCAGCACGACCAGCGGTTCGACGTCCGAGGTGTTTTCAAACGTCACCCCTTCTTTCGCTGCCTTTTCCGTGCAAAACACCTCATCCTGGGTGAGATCATGAAAACGGATGAGCTTCGGGCAGGACAAGGTGAGGTTATTCATCCGACCGTTCCCTTGAACCGTGATCATGCCGTAAGCCCCACCATCTTTAACGGTGCACTTGACTCCCGGCTCGACCGTCAGCTCCTTTGCTGTGAAGAGCTGTTTGCCGCCGACTTTGCCGTAAACCACCCATCGGTCGACATAACCGTCTTTTTGGGTATCGGCCACGGGGACCGGTTCCATGTAGTGATTTTCCTTGAAGTGGTCATCGAGATTCCCTTCCCAGTCGAGCTGATCGACAATGTAATCGAGGTCGTTATGCCTTTCTTTCGGGACATCCTTGACGAGCAATGACCATGGCACCTCGCGTCCCTCGACCAACGATTGGTACATCCCGAACACGTCGGATCCCCATTGCGGCTCAAAGGTGCAGAGTGAGCCCGGGGCATGGAGGATCCTCGGGGGAATCAGCCACCCTGTGCCGGGCTGAAGACGATAAGCGCGCGAGAGGTCGAGGATCCCGTTGTCTCCTTTATTCCAATTTTCAAGACAGCGGCGCACCTCGGCTTTGGATGTGCCCGGCTCCAGGCCCATAAAGGTATAGGGGAAGTTGTTCCCGACATTGTTTTGCTGTGGCGGGAAATAATACGCTTCCGGCTTGCCTTCCTGACCGACAAGCTCCGCCTGCTCCTGGGATTGGTGCATATGATGGGGAATCGGCCCCATGTTATCGAAAAACTTGGAATACACAGGCCACCGGCGATAGGTGCTCCAAATGTACTCTCCGATAATTTCAGACCCCAATTCCTCGACCGCATCGGCGAGGGTAAAGCGCTCACCGCCCGTTACGACATAGCTTAGTCCTTCGTCCGGTGTTCGACCTTCATTGGCCGCCGGTGTCGTCGATGCGAACCAGCGCTCGTCGATCCCTCCTCGATTAAGTCCGTAGGCATACAAGTCGTCTGGATGAAGCTTGAGCCGCTTGCCGGGATGGAGGAATGAGCGAGGCACCCAGCATGGTGCCAATCGCAACAGTCCGCCGCTTTCTTCCAACGCCTTTTCGACCCGCGGTTTGATATTCTTATCGATCTTATTTAACTCCGTTACGTGCTTTACCTTCATAGGTTGTTCCGACTTTATTTCGTCTGTTTTCATTCCGATTGCGGTCCCGAGAAATTCGAGGCATTCGGGTTGCCGCCCGCTTCCAAAAAGCCCCCCAGAAGAAGCTTCCACTCGTGCCCGTCAGGGTCCGTTCGGAGGACGTTTTCACCTTGGCGAAGAAGCTCGGTCACGTCGACCTCGATCGGGCGTTGCCGGGAGTCGTGCTTGGCCACTTCTTCCCCGTTGAGATAGAAAATGACTTCGTTCTCGGCGGTGTGGGTCAGGGTCGCTTTGACAACCGACTCCTGAAGCTCGAGAGTATGGCGGAAAAAGAGAGGGGCGTTCGATGCCGGCTCAGGGGCGTCATGCCAGATCCACTTTGCGGTAGGAGCGGCATGTAGGACGGAAGTCACGCCGATGGCCGGGATAGCTGTCATGGAAGCCAGGCAGCGTTTCGTGGGCATCAGGCGGGCGGTTAGCCCGGTTAAGCCCTTTCCAGCTCGGTTCGAAATCATAGCATAGCGCGGTTTTTATTTCACGATATTGACAAAGGCGAAGTTAAGACAAGGGGTTTTTTGAGCTTTATGGCAGAAGACAATTCATTTTCGGATAGCACTCTTGTTTTGGTGGGCCATGGCTCCACCTTGAACCCGGATTCGGCTTCGCCGGTCTACCAGCAGGCCGAGACAGTGCGAGAATCAGGCCTTTTTAGCCAGGTTCTGGAGTGCTTCTGGAAACTGGAGCCGAATTTGGCTGCGGTGCTTCGCGGGGCGTTCACGTCGCGGGTGTTTATCGTGCCGCTTTTCATCAGTGAAGGGTATTTTACGGAACAAGTCATTCCACGTGAGCTCGGTTTTTGCGGCAACGAAGGGACCGACTTCCCTTGCGCTCAGGTCCGAAACGGTCAGACGCTTTACTACTGCGGTCCGGTCGGGACCCACGAGAGCATGACTCAAGCGATTTTGGCCCGTGCCAAGAGTGTCGCCGAGCGTTACCCTTATCCCAGGGCTCCCAAGCCGGCAGAGACCGAACTGTTCATTGCCGGGCACGGGACGCAAAACAATGAGCATTCACGGCAAGCAATCGAGCACCAAGTCGAAAAGATTCGACAACAAGGGGAGTATCGGGGGGTCCACGCGGTTTTCATGGAGGAGGAGCCATATATCCAAGACTGTTATCGGTTAGCGGAAGGACCTTACCTAGTGATGGTGCCATTCTTCATGAGTGACGGACTGCATTCATTCGAAGATATCCCGGTCATGTTGGGCGAGCCTGAGAAACGGGTGCAGCAGCGATTGCAAGCGGGCAAGCCCACTTGGCGGAATCCGACCGAAAAAAAGGGCAAACTTGTTTGGTATGCGCCAAGCATCGGTGATGAACCGAATATTTCGAAGGTGATTGTCGAACGGGCTCGGGAAGCAGCGCGTTGCGCCAACCGAGCGCCCACTATTCAGTCCGGGCACGCTTAATGAAACGTCCTTTGCGGGCAAAGGGGAGGGGAGAAAAGTGGGGGGCGTCCTCGCTGTCCCGATTTCTTGTGCCTCGGGAATGGTCTGAGAGCGGCCCGCAGCGGAGTGCGGGCCCTACCGCCGCCGAGGTGGTAGGGTTGGCAGTCCCCTGCCGACCTTGCTCTCCCTGATAGGGACCTCGTTCCCGAGGTTCGACATTTTTGTGGGACGTGGCGAAGAAGAGAGAAAGTGGGACATCCGGGAGAACGTCCCTATCAAGGAGGGAAACGCAGGTCACACTCCTTTGTGATCCACTTTTCCTCCCTTGCCTCACTGGTATTCGTCGAGTTTAATCAAGATGTGGGATGGCGCAGAATTTCAATAATCGGGGTCGGGCTTCTTGGCGGCTCTTTAGGACTTGCGATCAAGCGACGGGGCCTTGCGCAGGAAGTTGTGGCGTATGTGCGGCGCTCGTCCGGCATTGACGCCTGTTTGAAGTACCAAGCGGCGGATCGGGTGACCCGGGATATTCGAGAAGCAACGGTCGAGGCCGACCTTATTGTTTTGTGTACGCCGATCTCGCAAATGGGGGAATTGGCCAGAGCGATGGGAGGGGGGCTTTCCCCGGGGGCGCTTGTTACGGATGTCGGGAGTGTGAAGGGGCCGATTATGGAAGAGCTGGAACCGGTGATCCGTGAAAGCGGCGCTGTTTTTGTAGGGAGTCATCCCATGGCAGGCTCTGAAAAGAGCGGTTTGGCCGCTGCGTCGGCAAGCCTGTTCGAGCAAGCGACCTGTGCCATCACCCCTTCTTCCGCCACTCCTCAGTACAGCCTGGATCAGGCCGAAGCATTCTGGAAAGGGGTGGGTGCCTCTCCGTTAATTATTCCACCCGAGCTTCATGACGAGCTGGTGGGTCGATGCAGTCACTTGCCCCATGTGGTTGCGTCGGCCTTGACTCAGATTGTATTGGGGCCATCTCGAGCCAAGGAGCAGCTTCAGCTTTGCGGGAGCGGATTTCGCGACACGACGCGGATTGCTTCCGGCTCGCCGGAGATGTGGTACGATATTGTCCGGGCCAATCGACGGCACCTCTCACGCGAGCTTGAGGGCTTTATTGAAAAGCTGCAGGAGTTTCGGGTCAGCTTGGATGCCGGCAGGGAGCAAGAGGTGTATGGCTTTTTGGCGTCCGCCCGGGACTTGCGAGATGCATGGCTCGAAGGAGATGCGAGCCCTTGATAATGCCTTTCGAACGGTTTGCCTATGCCGCTGCCAGACTGCATTGAAATCGAGCCGATCGCGGGACCCATCAGGAGCAGATTGACCGTACCCGGCTCGAAGAGCATTACCAACCGGGCGTTGATTCTGGCCGCCCTCGCCCAAGGGGAATCCAGGATCACCGGCGCCCTTTGGAGTGAAGACACCCAGGTCATGGTCGACGGTCTGAAGCAGCTCGGGTTTTCGATTTCGGTCGAATCGGAGCCTGAAGAGCCTTGCAATCGGACCTTGACGGTGCTTGGACACGGGGGGCGTATCCCTGAATCGGGCTCGCCGGAACAACCGCTCGAGCTCTATGTGGGCAATGCCGGAACCGCAGCGCGGTTTCTGACCGCGCTTGTCTGTCTTGGAGACGGGGTTTACCGATTGTCGGGCAGCAAACGGATGCATGAGCGGCCTCAACAGGCTCTGTTCGAGGCGTTGCGGGAGCTTGGCTACCGAATCGAGCCGGAGCAAGAGGGCGATCGGTTGCCGGCTCGGATATTCGGAACCGGCCCCCGAAAAAGCTCTTGCACCGTCGGTATTGATGCCAGCTCGCAGTTTGCCTCTGCCTTGCTACTTTGTGAACGGGTCGCTCAGTGGGATGTCCGGATCGTCGGAGAAAACGACGAAAATGCCGCTTACATTCGAATGACCCGTGAGGTCCGGGAGCAATTCTCGTCGAGCGCGGGGGCGTTTCATGTCGAGCCCGATGCCTCGGGCGGGAGTTATTTTTGGGCCATTAGCTGGCTGATGAGCCGGGATCGGCTCTCCCCTGTTTGGTTGGAGGCGGCGCCGATCCAAGTGGCGCATTGGCCGCAATCAGGCTGGCAGATTGATGCCGGTTTTCCCAAGCTCCTGCCGCTGCCTTCCCGGATCTCGCGAATGACCGATTTGGGAGACAGCATCATGACGGCGATTGTGTTGGCGCCATTTGCCGCTTCGCCTGTCGAATTCATCGACCTCGGCAGATTGCGTCTCCAAGAATGTGATCGCGTCCAAGCGCTCCACGAGGAGCTTGGCAAATGCGGTGTTCAAAGCGAGCTTTTCGGAGAGGGTGACAGCTTGCGGGTGCCTGCGCCTCAAGCGCGGCTGACGAGCGCCGAGATCGAAACCTATGATGATCATCGAATCGCCATGTGCTTTGCCACGTTGGCGCTTAAGACGCCGGGCATTCGGATCCGAGATCCGGGCTGCGTGCGGAAGACATTTCCCGACTTTTTCCAGAAATTGGCCTCACCGCCGCCGGACGGTCTGGGAGCTTCCATTTACGATGCCACAGAAGCCGAAACTTTTAAGAAACCATTGGATGCAGCAGAATTATTGACTGAATGAGCTCTTGTGATCAGCCTATTGTCATTGCAATCGACGGCACAAGCGCCAGCGGCAAGAGCACCAATGCCAAGCTTGTCGCGCGAGCGCTTGGCTACATCTATGTGAATACGGGGGCCATGTACCGCACGCTCGCGTGGTACTGCCTCCAAAAGCAGATCGACATCCATGATCCCCGCAAGGTCGCCGCGGCATGCCGTCGCTGGCAAACCTCCTTGAAATGTATCCGTGGCGAAATCCACCTCCTGGTCAATGGATACTATCCCGAGCAGGAAATTCGGTCCGCCGAAACCAGCACCGCTGTGGCCTATGTCGCTTCTGTCCCGAAGGTCCGGGAGTGGATGAAGCTGAAGCAGCGCGAATGCACCCAATTTGGGAATGTTGTCATGGAGGGACGCGATATTGGCTCGAATGTCTTTCCGGATACCGACTTCAAGTTCTATCTCGATGCCCATCCTGAGGAGCGGGCAAAACGGCGGGCGGCGGAAGGGATCACGGAAGACCTGGCCAGTCGGGACCAGCGCGATAGTCAGCGCGCTGCCGATCCGTTGATGGTCCCGCTCGGGGCCTTTGTGATCAATAACTCCGATCAGACCGCGGAAGAAACGAGCCAAGTTATCATCGCCGAGGTCAATCGCCGATTAGCCAAATGTCCAAACAATCCGAGAGAGTGATATCCCTTTATTCCGCCGGCTGGTGTTTGTCCCGAATCGTTTTTGCGACTTACTTTCGATGGCGGGTATTCAATCCCGAGCGGGTCCCCAAGAAAGGCGGCGCGTTGTTGCTATCCAATCACGCAAGCTTTCTTGATCCGTTGCTTGTGGGGTCCGGGACTCATCCCCCTGTCTATTTCCTGGCAAGGAAGACACTGTTTGATGTCCCCCTTTTTGGGCGACTCATTTGGGCGGTTCATGCCCGTCCGATCGATCGTGAAGGGAGCCCCAAAAAAGGTTTGGAAACGACGCTCGGGCTCTTGGCCGAAGGAAAAAATGTCGTTTTATTTCCGGAGGGAACACGGACCCCGGATGGGGATGTCCATCCGGCTCGGCGCGGAACCGGATTCGTGATCTTGAAGTCCGAGGTGCCGATCATCCCGGTCCGAGTCTTCGGGACCTATGAGGCATTCAATCGGCACCACCGATTTCCACGTCCCCGGCCGATCGCCGTGAAGTACGGTAAGCCGATGCACTTTGAGGCGGAACGGGTTAAGGTCAAGCAGGGAACGGCCAAATCCTCGAAATTGCTTTACCAGGAGGCTGCCGAGAATGTCATGGAGACGATTGCGCGACTGGGTCCTTATTCCGATTGAGCCCGCTCGGTATTATTCGTTGCAAACGTCCCTGCATGGACAATCAAAGTAGAAGCGGCTGCCAGCCGCTTTATTCTTCCTCTTTATGGAACTTTGGCAACGAATGATATTCAATAATTGGCGAGAGGTATCCTATGTCTGACGAGTCGAGCCCAATTCGAGGAAGGGGGGCCGCGAGCAACCCGGCCAACCGGTTCGAGCCGCTGCACCTTGAACGGGATGCAGACTGGGATCCGGATCGGGATGATGCCCCAAAGACGCAGTTTTACAAGGATGACTCGAGCTCGGTCATTACTTACAACAGCAGCCCCGATGTCGGCTTCGATGCGAGCTTGAATCCTTATCGAGGGTGCGAGCACGGATGCGTCTATTGTTACGCACGCCCCACTCATGAATACTTGGGGCTTTCGGCCGGACTCGACTTCGAATCGAGGATCATGGTCAAGGAAAAGGCCCCGCAGCTCTTGCGGGCGGAGCTGACCTCGCGCAAATGGCGGCCTCAAACCATTGCCTTGAGCGGTGTCACCGACCCGTACCAGCCGGTGGAAAAACGGCTGGGATTGACTCGTCAATGCCTGGAGGTCCTGGCCGAGCTCCGTAATCCGGTGACGGTTATCACGAAGAATCATTTGGTGACGCGTGACATCGATCATTTGTCCACCTTGGCGGGCGACCAGGCAGCCGCGGTCTTCGTTACCATCACGTCTCTCGATTCCAAGCTTATCAATCGATTGGAGCCCAGGACGTCTCAGCCTCGACGCCGGTTGGAAGCGATTCAACAGCTCAGTCAAGCGGGGATACCCACGGGGGTTTTGGTCGCGCCGGTTATCCCGGGACTGACCGAGCCGGAAATTCCCGACATCCTCAAGCAAGCGGGTGCCGCCGGTGCGCGGTTTGCCGGGTATGTCGTTTTGAGACTCCCTCATGGCCTCAGTGATCTCTTTGAAGAGTGGCTCGGGCATCATTTTCCGGAAAAGCGGGATCGCGTTTGGCAGCGTCTTCGGGCCTTGCGCGGGGGCAAAGCGAACGATCCCCGGTTCGGCTCCCGCATGAAGGGGGAAGGCATCTTTGCCGACCAAATCGCGCAGCTTTTCGAGGTGAGCGTGCGGCAGGCCGGGTTGAACCGGCATGCGTCGAGCCTTTCCACCGACGCGTTCCGCAAAACCGGAACAAGCGAACAGCTTACGCTCTTCGATTAGCGAAGTGCTCAGTCAAAGTGGAAAGCCCAATATGGACCATGAGGCAAATGACCGATCAAGTCGGGGGGCGCCCGGGACTCCGCGAGAGTTTTGGATCGATGTCGGCGGGACATTTACGGACTGCATTGCCAGGCACGAGGATGGCTCGCTGAGCACGCACAAGCTTCTGAGTAATGGCGAGTCGGGAGAGCCGGCGCCGGTTGCCGGGATTCGCCGACTTTCCGGAAAACAGCTCGACAGCCCGATTG
>JAHEOI010000092.1 GCA_018610125.1 Verrucomicrobiota bacterium | reverse complement strand
GCTTGAATGAGCTCGGCCTCCTCTCTCAGTCCCGACATTCCAATCCCAGACCCCCTCAAGTCGTTCCTCACGAATGACTCCATGGGCCTACGCGTACCATCCCCGCCCCTCGGTAACCACCTATAAGCCTGAATAGATACGTCTATCATCATAATGTCGTTTATAAAGTCGCTGATGCCGCATACAAGCAGATGGGAAATACCCACGTCGCGTACAACAATATTTTTGCTTATGCTCGACATGGTCCCGAGATTATCCGACGCCGAGGGGAAGGGAGTCTCTACTTCCACCAGAACCTCGTGTTGGGGGATGAGCCAACTTTATACGGCGACCATTGGGACAAAGAAAATGCCAAGATCGACTACAATATTTATTGGGTTGACGGCGGGAAACCACCTCGATTTGCAGGGAAATCGCTAAAGGAGTGGCGAGAGAAGGCCCGCGATCGAAACTCCAAGGTGGCCAAGTCAAAACATCTTAATTTTGAGGCAGGGCGACGGCTTTATGACCCCGGATTAATTGCAGAAGAGGTTGGGTTCGAGGCAATCGATCTGCAAGACGTAGGGCCACGCGGACGTTAATGAAACGTAACTGTTCAGCCGTAAAAGGCGCGAAATCCGCAAAGAAAGAAAAGGAGCGGGACTGTAGCCGCGAACAGGGCATAATTCGCAAAAAAAAGACTGATGAAGAGGAGGGAATAGGCTCTATTCAGATCGACGGCAGACTCGCAAGCCCGAGCCACCGCTTTCTATTTCCACCTCTCCCCTTACCTGACCACAGGCCCCTTACTCGCAATCCCGTCCTCTGACCCCGCGTGGCCGACCGCCGAATCCACAGCGCTGACAAGTCAGCGCACTCCACACGCTTCGCGACCTCTTCCTACCTGCAAGAGGAATCTGAGCAGCCTCGACGAGGTGCGGTACCGGCAACAGACCCATAGCCCAGGGTTCACCCTGGGAACCGAAACGCAGACGAATTCAAGCCCTGTAAGGGCGAGTCAGAGATGGGCATTTTCCGAACGGTATTACCGTTTCAAGGCTGGAGGGTTATCCAGCTCCACCACCGCCTCACCTCGATCGTCTCCCCTTCGGAAGGGGCGAGGAAGCAAAGAGCGGCGCCGCTACCGTCCAGAAGACTCGCGACTGGTCGGGCGACCTTTAGCCGACCCGCAAGTCTTTTCTCCTCTTCTTAAGGGGAGAAGGCTAGGATGAGGGGAAGGCTTCCCGTATCAACCTTGCCATATCAAAGTGCTTGAACAGCTAATCAGTGAAAGAGTGGTTAGAACCACCAGCCGACCGAGGGCCGGCGCCAGGGTTGCTCCTACGGCATTGCGTTCCGGGCTATGTCCCCCATCTTTAACAACCTCCTGCCACATATAACCAACCCTCTTAGTCCATACCGGCGGGGTCAGGATTCGAGGAGGCATGGTAGTGTTTTAATTACGGGATTGACGAAGGCGCTTCGTTTGCTGTATTTGGACAACTTGTGGGACGCAATTTATCATTGGTCACTGGAGGGATTGTGGCAGGGATGTCTGAGTCTGTTATTTCGACGTTTATCCTGGCTGCGATGCTTGGGGTAAGCAGCATGGCCGCCAACGGGGAGCCTTTGAATGATTCGCGAGCCGTCCCCGAGCTCGGAAGCGAGGAGGATATGGGCGCCGGCTCGACGAATTTGCGGAGCGGGCCGTTTGCAAAGGGAACTTGGACTCTTGAGAGCTACGGCTCCACGACCTTTTTCGATGAGGGTCACGGCAAGATTTCCGCGGCAAATATCGGTGTCGGGTATCATGTCGCGGAAGGGCTGTCCCTGAATGCGATCGCCTTTGGCGGTTGGGTGAATTCAGAGGTGGACGATGATGGCATCGTCGGTGGCCTCGATTATTTACTGCGGTGGCATTTGAAACGAGGCGATGGTTGGTCGGTTTATGTCGATGGGGGCATCGGCTTTCAAGAGGCGGAAACCGATTTTCCGTCGGACAGTCATCACAACTTTCGCCCGCAGATCGGGCTTGGGGGAACCTCTCCTCTATTCCATAACGCCCGAATAATGGGTGGGGTGCGTTATCTGCATATTTCCAATGGCTCGACCACTTCGGGGAACGACGGAGGAGATTGGGCTGAGCCTTACCTGGGAGTCATGCTTTCATTCTAGGAGGATATGATTATCAAGGATAAGGTGGCGGTTGTTACCGGCGGGAACAGTGGTATCGGGTACGCGATTGTGGAAGCCCTTGCACGAGAAGGGGCTCACGTTGTGATTGGCGCAAGGCGTCAATCCCAGAATCAGCACGCTGCCGAAGCCATCAGTGCGAAGCATGGCGTCAAGACACTTGCCCTGCAGACGGATACCTCACGGGAAGCCGACTGTGAGCGGTTGATCGAACAGGCAGTGGCGTCATTCGGAGAAATCGACTTCCTCGTGAACAATGCCGGCACCCGTGGCGGGGATGAGATTGCGAGGACAGCAACCGGAACGTTTGATTCGGTTATCAAGACCAACCTTTATGGGACTTTTTGGTGCTCCCGGGCGGCTTATCGTCAAATGCAGCGGAACCGTCCGGTCGGCGACGAGCCGAAGGGAGCGATCTTGAACATTGCCTCCATCGCCGGCAAGGAAGCCTGGTCCGGCACGGGAACTTACAGTGCCTCCAAATTCGGAATTATGGCATTGACTCAGGCCATGGCTGATGAAGGGAAAGCGGAGCCGATCAAGGTGGCCGCAATCTGTCCCGCGTTGGTGGCCACGCCGATGACGGGAGTTTCAGGCAGCGAATTTTTGCAGCCGGAGGATTGTGCCGCCACGGTGCTCTACTTGCTGCGTCTTTCTCCCGCGGCTTGGCCAACCGAGGTGGTCTTGCCGCGGCAAGGAGCCGAGTAGGGGGATACCTGAAGAGCTGGTGACGTTGATGAAGGATTACTCGGAGTGGAGCAAAGATGAATTGGTCGGTCGATTGCGACGGATTGAAGCAGCGGCAGAGACTCGCTGCACGGGGTCTTTGGAAGGGAGTGGGGGGATGCTTGTCGAACAGGCGGAGCGTTTGGGTGCCATCGTCGAGAATGCGGTGGAGGGGATCATTACGATCGATGACCATGGGGTGATCGAAAGCATCAACCCGGCTGCCGAGAAGATCTTTCAGGTGCGTGGCGAGGAAGTTATCGGTCGGAATGTGAAAGTCTTGATGCCCAATCCCTACTGTGATCAGCACGATGATTATATCGCGAGGTATCTTGAAACGGGCGAGGCTCAGGTTATTGGGATCGGTCGGGAGGTGCTTGGCCGGCGGTCGGACGGCACGACCTTTCCAATGGATCTGGCGGTGAGCGAGATGTTTATCGAAGGGCGACGCTGTTTTGCCGGATTTATTCGGGACAAGACCGAGCACGAGCGGATTGACCTGCGGCTGAAGATTAAGGACGCCACGACGCGGACGTTGGCGGAGTCCTCCACGGTGGAGGATGCCGCTTCAGGACTTTTGAAGACCATCTGCGAGACATTGGGCTGGGTGCGTGGGGAGCTTTGGCATCGACACGGCAATGATAGCGGAATCAGGCATGTGGAAACTTGGGCTGTCTCCGATGCGATGAAATCCGAGCTCGCGCTGAGTGAGGCCGGGGCGCGCTTTCGATATGGGGAAGGGTTGCCGGGACGGGTATGGGAAAGCGGTGCTGCGATCTGGATCCCCGATGTCACGATCGACTCAACTTTCATTCGGAAAGAGGGCGCCAAAAGGAATGGCATCCATACCGCCCTTGCTTTTCCGATCCGGGTCAGGTCGGAGACGCTTGCAGCGATGGTCTTCTTCAGTCAGGAAGTGCGTCCGCAGGACACCGAACTGCTCGAATTCCTTGAGAATCTTGGGAGCCAAATTGGGCAGTTTATCGAGCGTAAGCAGATGGAGACCAACCTCGCCAGGGTCAATCGAGCCTTGGCCGAGAAGAACCGCGAGCTCGAGACAGTCGTCTATGTGGCGTCACACGACCTCAGGTCGCCTTTGGTGAACATTCAAGGTTTCAGCAAGGAGTTGAATCAAGCCTGCCATGATTTGCGTCAGGCTGTTGATGCCCGGGAAGGAGAAACCGTATCCAAGGATTTGCTGAAACCCTCGTTGGAGGATGATATCCCGGAGGCTTTGAGTTATATTCAAGCCGGTGTCGATAAGATCGATTCCTTGTTATCGGGGTTTCTCCGGTTCTCGCGGCTCGGGCAGGCGGCCTTACAGATTGAGCCGTTGGAGATGACAACGCTCCTGGGAAATCTGGCGAAAACGGTCGAATATCAGCTAAAGGAGGCCGGTGTGCGCCTTGAATTGGGGCCGGTTCCCGATTGCCTGGGGGATGAGACTCAAATTAAGCAGGTCTTTTCGAACCTATTGGATAACGCCTTGAAATACTTGGATCCATCACGGCAAGGAGTAATCCGGATCTCCGGGTATGAAGAGGAAGGGCGCGCCGTCTATTGCGTTGAGGACAATGGGGTCGGTATTTCTCCAGCCCACCAAGAAAAAATCTTTCAGATTTTTCATCGACTGAACCCGACGGGCGTATCCGGCGAAGGATTGGGTTTGACGATGACTCAGCGAATGCTGGAGCGGCAGGATGGCAAGATTTGGGTTGAGTCGGAACCGGGCGTGGGGAGCCGTTTCTTTGTTTCCTTGCCTAAAGGCGAAGCGGTACCGTCATGAGTCCTATGCCGAATGAAACGGTCATTCTACTTGCCGAGGACGAGGAAGGGCACGCTCGGCTGATCGAGAAGAATCTGAGACGTGCTGGCCTGGAGAACCGAATTGAGCGTTTCGGGGATGGGCAGGAACTGCTTGACTACCTATGGCCTTCGAATTCCTCTCGCAGGCCGACTTTGGAGATGCCGTTTTTGCTGTTGTTGGATATTCGGATGCCGAAAGTGGATGGCATCGAGGTGCTTCGACAAGTCAAGGATCACCGTGAATACCGCAAGATTCCGGTGATCATGCTGACAACCACCGATGATCCCCGCGAGGTCGAGCGGGCCCATGAGCTGGGTTGTAGCAATTACATTGTCAAGCCCGTCTCCTACGAGAAATTTGCCGAGGCCGTCAAGCGGCTCGGGGGCTTTATCCCCCTATTAAAGATCCCGGAGGTCCATGAGCGAGAGTGAGCGATTGCCTGGAAGAGAGACCGATGACGCCAATACCGTGGCCAAGGTCTTGGTCGTTGATGACGATCAAGGCTTATCCCGGCTGATTGAAAGGCGCTTGGGGGCGCACGGCTATCAAGTCGTCCGCGCCTGTTGTCCCAACGAGGCATTGGCTTTTTTATCGCAAGAGACCATTGATCTGCTATTGCTCGATATTCAGCTGGCCGATACGCGAGGCGAAGACCTGATTCGTGAGATGGCCGATTCGGGGCGTGATATCCCGTTTTTGGTGATCACGGGCCAAGGAGATGAGCGTGTGGCGGTCAACATGATGAAACAGGGCGCGCTCGATTATTTGGTCAAGGATACCGATTTTTTGGATCGCTTGCCGAGCATTGTTGACAGGGCCATGGCTCAGATTCAGCAGCAACGGAAGCTGAAGGTGACGGAGGAGGCCTTTAGGCGGGAGCATGCCTTTACGTCGGCGATCTTGGAGACGTCAAATGCGCTTATCGTCGTGCTGGATCGAGCCGGTCGGATTGTTCGCTTCAACTCGGCCTGCGAGCGGCTGACCGGCTATCGATTTGACGAGGTGAGCGGGCAGACGATTTGGGACATTTTTCTCCGACCCAACGAGGCCGATCAAGTGAAGGGAGTTTTTGATGATGTTTTAAATGGACATTTTCCCAACCATTACGAGAATTCGTGGGTAACTCGGAATGGTGATCACCGATTAATTGCTTGGTCCAACAATGCCTTGCTCGACACGGACGGGAATATCGAATATGTGATCGGCTCCGGCATCGATGTCACCGACATCCGGCAGTTGGAACAGGAGGTGTTGGAGATCAGTGAAATCGAGAAGCGGCGTTTCGGCCACGACTTGCATGACGGGCTCGGTCAGCACCTAGCCGGGATTGAGTTTATGAGCCAGGTGCTTCACAAAAAGCTAAGCGCGCAAGGCTGTTCGGAAGCGGAAAGCGTGGCCGAAATCAACCGATTGGTCAACGAAGCGATCACCCAGACGCGTAATCTCGCAAAAGGGCTTTCGCCGGTTGTCTTGGACGAGAATGGCCTAATGACCGCGTTGAGTCAGCTTGGCCGTTACACGGCCGATGTTTACGGCGTCTCCTGTCCGTTTCATTGCGAGTCGCCGGTTCGGCTTTACGATAATGCAACCGCGACGCATCTCTACCGAATCGCTCAAGAGGCGATCAACAATGCGCTCCGGCATGGTGAGGCCACTGAGATTGCTTTGACTTTACGTCAAGAGGACGGCGGGGTTGAATTGGAAATAGAAGATAACGGATGGGGGTTCCGCGAAGCGCCGAACGAAAATCGGAGCGGCGGCGGTATGGGGATGAAAATTATGAACTACCGCGCGAACATGATCGGCGGCTCTTTAACGCTGAAGCCGCGAACGCAAGGGGGGACGCTCGTGAATTGTAACGTCAACCGCGTTGCCGAGGAGCTTCCAGCTAAATCGGAGGATCATGGGTAGAGACCAAGGGAAATCAGAGGCGTCCAGGGAAGGGGCCCAGACCAACGTGTTGCTGGTGGAAGATCACCCGATCACCCGTCAAGGATTGAAGCTTTTGATCGATAATGAGCCGGACCTGACGGTATGCGGCGAAGCGTCCGATGCCCAGTATGCGATGAACGCCATTGAAAAGCAGCGTCCGGATATCGTGGTGGTCGACATCACTCTCCCAAAAAAAAGCGGCCTTGAGCTTATCAAGGATGTTTACGCGATTTACCCCGATATCAAGACACTGGTGCTCTCGATGCACGACGAAGCGCTTTACGCAGAGCGCGTGCTACGGGCAGGCGGGCGCGGTTATCTCATGAAGGACGAGGGAGGGGAGAAGCTGCTGGTGGCGATCCGCCGAGTGCTGGAAGGGCAGATTTATGTCAGCGATCGGATGGCTTCGTCGATTCTGGAGAGCTTCTCCGGGGGGAATCCGAGCAAGACCAAGGCATCACTGATCAAAGGCTTGACGGATCGGGAATTTGAAGTGTTCCAGCTTATCGGTCGTGGGAAAGGGACCCGCGAGATCGCTGAGGCCTTGCATGTCAGTGTCAAGACCATAGAAGCCCACCGACAGAACATTAAAGAAAAGCTCAAGTGCCAAACGGCGCCCGAAATGGTGCGGTATGCCGTCCGTTGGGAAGAGTCGAATTTCTCCTCTGAATCGTAGCTTTCCGAGTCGGGCTGAAATTGAGGGTAAGCCCTTAGGGGGGCGAATGTTGGGAGCAGGTGGGCTTAAAACAACCGCGGATCGGACGGGGGCTGTCGAAGTGGAACGAAGACGCGTTTTGACCGCGGCGGGAATTTCCCGTATTGCCTTGTGGACTTTTGGCCGGTGATTTCGCATTGCCATTTTGGGGAGATATCGAATAAAACTGCGACTTGGAGGCAGGGGAGGCCGACTGTTGTTCAACAAAGCGAAATCAATGTTTCAAGAAGCGAGGTGTACCATGAATCGACGTGACATGATAAAAGGGCTCGGATGGGGGGCTGCCGCGGGCACGCTCGGATGGTGGGCGGTCCCGTCGGCGACCGCTGCGGCAAACGACAACGACCGTGGTCCCGAGCAAAAAGGGGAGGCCCCGATAACGATCACCAAGGTCAAGCCTATCTTGACTTGCCCTCAGGGACAGCGGCTTACCGTAGTGAAGGTCGAAACCAGTGAGCCCGGCCTGTACGGGGTCGGCTGCGCCACGTTCAATCAGCGTCCCTTGCCTGTTAAAGCGGCCGTTGAAGAATACCTCGACCCGTTTGCCAAAGGGCGCGATGTCGATAATATCGAAGATATTTGGCAAACGGCCTACACCAGCTCGTATTGGCGAAATGGCCCGGTATTGAACAACGCCTTGAGCGGACTCGATCAAGCGCTGTGGGACATCAAAGGGAAGCGGGCGGGCATGCCCGTTTATCAGCTTCTGGGTGGGAAGTGTCGATTTGCTGTCGACACCTACACGCATTCCCACGGGCAAGACTTGGAAGAGCTTGAAGAGAGCGTTCGCCGGAACATGGAGGAGGGATTCCGTCATATTCGAATCCAACTGGGTGGATATGGATCGCCCCACCTCTCCGAAAAGCCGCATTTTAAGAAACACGGCTTTGGGAAGCCATCCGATGGCTTCATGGAGCCGGGTCCGTATCTTCGGATGACGCCAAAGATGTTCGAGCATATCCGCAACGCGGTCGGGCAAGAGATCGAGCTGCTTCATGATGTCCATGAAAGGGTGCCTCCGATCGAAGCCATCACGCTCTTGAAGGAGCTCGAGCAGTATCATCCTTTCTTCATCGAGGATCCGTTTCCGCCGGAATCCAATGGCTACTTCAAGCGACTACGACAGCAAACGAGCGTGCCTGTGGCAATGGGGGAGCTCTTTAACAATCCTCATGAATGGGTGGGATTAATGACGGACCGGTTGATCGACTTCATCCGGGTCCATATCTCCCAAGTTGGAGGATTGAGCGTGGCTCGCAAGATGGCGTCGCTCGGCGAATGGTTCGATGTCCGGAGCGCATGGCATGGCCCCGCCGATGTCTCTCCGGTCGGTCATGCCGCCAACGCCCACTTGGATCTTGCGATTCCCAATTTCGGCGTGCAGGAAATGGTGCACTTCACCGATGCGACACGCGAGGTCTTTCCCGGCACACCCACGGTTAAGAACGGCTATATGTACGTTAACGAGGCGCCCGGGCTCGGGATCGATGTCAATGAAGAGCTTGCCAAAAAGCATCCTCTCCCGGACCACCCTGGTTATTGGCGACCCTTGCGGCAGCGCGACGGTAGCTTTGTCCGCCCGTGACTGCCGGAATCCTGGTTCGTTATCGACCCGGGATTCAACGTTGATCCGATTCCCCAAAATCATTTTGACGCCGTCCCTCAAGTGGAGCGATTGACCTGGAAAGATTCTGGATAGGGCGGGCTGGCATCGAATTTCCAGATTCCGGGGCTTCTGGTCCCACGGAGCGCTTCCGTCTATTTACAGGAATCGCTAAAGCGATTTAGGAAAGCTCCGAGAGCGTACCACCGTGTTGCGGGAGGAAGTGTCCAATTGAAGTGGCGAGGTTGCATCGTGGCGTTACGGCCAAAGACACGTAAATTAGGGGAGAGCAAGGCGACATGGCCGAAGGACTGCCAAGGAACAAGTCCGAAATCGATCAGGCGGAGACGTTGGCGACCCCACGGAAGCTTGCGGCCGCTTATGCCGATGCCGTTCGGGCGCACTTTGGGGAGCGGCTCAGACGGATCCGGTTATTTGGATCGGCGGCACGGGGGGACTGGTCAAACGCCTCAGACATCGATGTGCTGGTGTTGTTGGATAGGATAACCTCGGAGGACACCGAGTGGCTTGTACGGCAGGGGCTTCGAATGGGAATTCTATCGCAAGGGATTCTGCTTCAGCCTATCCCGATGGCGGAATCCCAATTTCGGCATTTGTTGGACCGCGAGCGTGCGTTCGCGCTCGAGGTGGAACGATACGGGATAGACTTATGACCGGGCCCAATCGCGACGCCAATTCGCGTGATGAAATCGAGCGGGGGAATGAGTGTCTCGCCGCCGCGGAGCATCTCCAGGCCGGTGGCTTTGCCAACGATGCGGTCTCCAGGGCCTATTATGCGGCGTATCACTGGGCACGAGCCTTGCTTTTGACTAAAGGATTAGAGCCGAAGTCGCATCGCGGCTTAATCCAGCTTATCAGTCTGCATTTTGTGAAAGGAGGATTGCTGCCCGAGGACGCAGCCGGCGATTTAGGGCATCTTGAGACATACCGGGAGGTAAGTGACTACCATACGCGCAGCGAATTTACCTCTGAGCAGGCAGAACAAGAGATCGAACGCGCAAGGCGCTTTATTGAGGCATGCCGGCCCTTGGTGTTCAACAGATGACGGCGAGTAATAAGCTTGGCCGCAGAATAGGGCCTTGTCAGGGAGGCGTTATCACTGAAAGCTCGAGTGTCCCGGCGCCGGAATGAAAAAAGGCGCCCGCGACGGCGGCGGTGAGGAGACACGCCAACGTCGCGGCCAGCAGAGCCCACGGTCCGACAGAT
>JAHEOI010000091.1 GCA_018610125.1 Verrucomicrobiota bacterium | reverse complement strand
AGCCAGGGCCAAACGCTCAAATCCGGGGCCACGGTGCGGACGCTGGCGGACGGCCAAGCGACTCTCTTCCTGGGAATGAATGGGCCTTTGGTCACCCTGGATAATTCAACTGTGCTGACCTTGAAAAAGCTGACCTTTGAAAAGGTTGGCGGCGAGGCAATCATTGAAACGCAGTTGGACCTCAAGCAGGGCGCCATCCATGGGCGGGTCCGGAAGACTTCGGACGAATCGACTTACGAGATTCATACCCGCAACAGTGTCGTTGGGGTCAAGGGACCGAGCCAGTATTATGTGACCGCGGACGATAAGGCCACCGCCAAGGCGGGCCAGGTCATCGTGGTCTATAGCGATCCCGAGACCGGGGAAAGCTCGACCTTTGTTGTTAATGGCGGATTTACCTTCGATCCAAACATCCAGGATACTCGACAGGCGACTCCGACAGAGATTGCGGAGGTAGTTCCGCCCGAACCGGCCGAGGTCGCGGAGGCTCCTGCCCCAACCGAGACCGAGGTCTTCGTTTCGCCAGTGACACCTCAGGGTGCCGGCGGTAGTACGACTCACGGCTCCGGTGGCGGGAATACCGGCGGATCCGGAAACGGCGGGACCGGTGGAAATGGCGGAACCGGCGGAAACGGTGGAAACGGTGGAAACGGCGGAAACGGCGCTATTTTCCCGACGCCCGATGATCAATGAGTTGATTCGGTTTAGGTTCAAGAGCGGTAATCTGAATGACCCAGGGCTTGTCAGCTCTGGGTCTTCTTTTTATCTCGGTCAGGGGATCTCAAGTACCATTCAAGGGAGTGAAGCTATGGTTCAAAGCTCTCTGTGAAGGCGCCACGCTCGCGACCGACTCGTAAAAAACCGAAGCAAAAGCTTGACGCGAATGGATCCTGTTTTGTTAGAGAAGGAGGGCTGGTGCGCAAGCCGCTGCCTCAAACCGACTTCCTGAAGCAGGCTCATGCGGGCCGGTGTCATCATGCGGCCCGGTGTCCGAATCCAGTAAAGAGCGCCTATCGATTTAGCTCATGAGGTCAGTCATTTATCCGGGAAGCTTTGATCCGGTGACCAATGGTCACCTTGACGTTATCCAGCGGGCGGCTAACTTATTCGACAAGGTCATTGTTGCCGTTGCCGAGAATCAAGAGAAGCAGCCGTTGTTCACCTTGACGGAGCGGCAGGAGATGGTTTCTCAGGCAATCGAAGGCATGCCCAACGTGGTTGCGGAAGGCTTTTCAGGGCTGCTTGTGAATTACGTCGAGGCCAGGTCGGGCGATGCGATTATTCGTGGGCTGAGGGCGCTTTCGGATTTCGAATTCGAGTTTCAATTGGCATTGATGAATCGTAGATTGAATGAGAGAGTTGAGACGATCTTCATGATGCCGAAAGACACTTACACGTTTTTAAGTGCTCGGATCGTTAAGGAGATCGCCCGTTTTGGCGGGGAAATTCAGGCGTTTGTGCCGCCTCACGTCCAAACGGCGCTCTATGAAAAGTTTCGAAATCAGTAACACGTGTGAAGTTGGGCTTATGTCGGCCGCGATATATCTCTACCAGCTCCGGAAGGGCCCGGTTTCCCTGGAAGGTGAGCTCTCCGTGGAAGATCTTGAGCTGGAAAGTCTCGATGAGCTCATTGAGACGTCGGCGCCGCTGCATTACAAGGTGACGGCGGAGTTGTTCAATCAGGATATCCTTGTTCAAGGCGAATTACGGATCAGTCTGGATTGTCACTGCGTTCGGTGCTTGGACTCCTTCGTCCATACGGTTGAAGTGATGGATTGGTCGTGCGCGATCCCGCTTAAGGGTGAGGACAAAGTCGAGGTCAAGGGCGATCTCGTCGATTTGAGGCCATTTATCCGGGAGGATATCTTATTGGCCTTTCCGCAGCATCCGCTTTGTCGTCCCGAGTGTCAGCCGAGCGGGTATTCCGTTGAGAGTGACCCGAAATCGAAGCCGCTGGATGAAGCCGAAGCCGAGGAAGATTCGACCTGGGCTGAATTGGACAAATTGAAGTTATAACGAAAAGCGAAGCAACATCAGAAAGAGAGGACGCTAGACAAAACTATGGCAGTACCAAAGCGGAAGACCTCAAAGAGTCGCAGCCGGATGCGACGTGCCTACAACAGCGTGCTGCGATTGCCGCAGCTCACTACATGTCCACAGTGCGGGGCGCCGTACCAACCTCATCGTGTCTGTGAGTCGTGCGGATGCTACAGGGGGCGACAAGTGATCACGATCAAGAGCAGTACCGAATAGACGAGAGTCATTAACGTCAAGGATGGCTGCGAGCGTTTGTCTTGAGCATTTCCCGGGGCACGGGGAGTAGATTTATGCGAATTGCAGTTGATGTCATGGGCGGCGACAAAGGGTGTGGTGTGGTCGTCGCCGGCGTCAAATGCGCCTTAAAAATGAACCGCAAGATCAGTGAGCTTTATCTTGTGGGGGATGAAGGCCAGATCCGGGAGGCGGTGCGGGAGTGTCGACTTAATGACTCGCGCGTTCAGGTGCTGCATGCGAGTCAGGTGTTGACGATGCATGATAAGCCGGTTCTGGGATTGCGGAAGAAGAAAGATTGCTCGGTTGGCCGAGCGGTCGGCTTAGTCAAGGAGGGCAAGGCGGACGCGGTGATTTCCCCCGGCAATACAGGGGGAATAGTTGCGGCATCGACGATCAAGCTGCGCCCGCTGGACGGGGTTGAGCGAGCGGGCATTGCGACGGTCATCCCGGCTCCAAAGAATGAGTTTGTGCTGCTCGACTCGGGGGCCAATGTCGCTTGCAAGCCGATTCATCTGCTCCACTATGGGATTATGGGGAGCATCTATTCGCGGGAGATCCTCGGGCGGGAACGCCCGAGAGTGGGGCTCCTAAGCGTCGGCACGGAAGAGGCCAAAGGGAACGAGCTGACCATGGAGGCCTTCAAGCTTTGCAAAGAGGCCGACCTGAATTTCATCGGTAATGTCGAAGGGCACGACCTCTTTTCGAATCGGGTGGATGTCGTTGTCTGTGACGGCTTTGTCGGGAACGTCGTCCTGAAGACCAGCGAAGGTCTCGCCAAAAGTATCCTCTCGTGGATCAAGCTTGAATTGATGAAAACCCCGATTCGACGCTTGGGAGCGATGCTCGCTCAAGGGGCTTTCCGTCCGATCAAAGAGCACCTCGATCCGGACGCATTCGGGGGGGCCCCTTTGCTCGGCGTGCGTGGCAACGTCATGATCACCCATGGCTCGGCTGGGGAACGGGCCATCAAGAACGCAATCCTCACCGCGACCGAGACGATCCGACACAGTTTAAACGACATCATTGTCCAACAAGTGGCTGCCGCCAATGAGCGTATCGAAGCTCTGGAAATGGTGGCTCCGTCGTCTGCTATGGTATGAGTCAATCCGCTCCATCCAATTCCGAGTCCGTTGCCTCTTTCCGAAATCCGCGAGCGGCTCACGACTTCGTCGGCAGGAGCTGTTCCATTTCGGGGGTAGGATCCTACGTTCCCGAGCAGGTCTTGACCAATCACGACCTGGAAAAGATGGTCGAGACCTCGGATGACTGGATCACGACCCGCACCGGAATCAAAGAACGGCGTATTGCCGCCCAGAACGAGTTCACATCCGACCTGGCCACAAAGGCGGCCCAACGTGCCATGGAGCAGGCCGGAGTGACCGCCGACCAGATCGACCTTCTGATTGTCGCGACGATTACTCCGGACATGCCATTTCCAGCAACCGCCTGTTTGGTTCAGCAGAA
The DNA here is from genome assembly GCA_018610125.1 of Verrucomicrobiota bacterium. Lineage (GTDB taxonomy): Bacteria > Verrucomicrobiota > Verrucomicrobiia > Limisphaerales > JAHEOI01 > JAHEOI01. The sequence goes on along the minus strand of JAHEOI010000091.1, from coordinate 7,143 downwards.
GATCGGGGCGACCGGGGCGGCTGCATTTGATATCGAAGCTGCCTGTTCCGGGTTTATTTACGGACTGGAAATCGGCCAGCAGTTTATTATGTCGCGCACTTGCGACACCGTGCTGGTGATCGGGAGTGAGAAGCTCTCGTCCATCGTCGACTGGACGGACCGAAATACGTGTGTGCTCTTTGGTGACGGGGCCGGCGCGGCGGTGCTCCAGAATCGGCCGGGGGCTCATGGCTTGTTGACGGCGTGCATGGGGACTGATGGAAACAAAGCCGGACTATTACAGATGCCGGGAGGCGGAAGCCGGTGTCCCGCGACCGTGGAGTCCGTTGCTTCTCGGCTGCATTTCTTAAGAATGGATGGCAAGGAGACATTCAAGAATGCCATTAATGCCATGTACACGGCGGCCATCGAAAGCCTGCGACGCTGCGAGCTCGATATTTCCCAGATTGCCTGTATCATTCCTCATCAAGCGAACCGTCGGATCATCGACCTCGTGGCCGAACGACTCGGGGCCTCTCCCGAAAAGCTGTTTGTCAACGTCGACCGAATGGGCAATACCTCCGCGGCCTCGGTGGCGATCGCGCTTGACGAAGCGGTGCGTTCCTCTCGTGTCAAGCGGGGCGATCTGATTCTCCTGATGGTGTTTGGCGCCGGTTTGACCTGGGGAGCCGCCGTTGTGGAATGGTAACCGCGGCATTTGACGTCGACCGGGCCGGCGAGTAGCTTAAAAACTGGTCATGAGTGCGAGAAAGCTGGAGACGCCAGAGGTCTATCACTCAAGGGACGAGTCCGTTTTTAGCGGCGGGCTGATGGTCTCAGCGGAAGTCGTGCGATTTCATCGCAACGGGATCGAGTTTGAAACCGTTGACTGGATTGAGCCGCTGACAGAGATGTCGGTGGAGCTTCAACCGTTTCAAGGGGGAGGGTGGTGTCACTGTCGGGGGGTGGTCGTCGCGTGCAATGGGGATCGGCAAACGGGCTATCGGGTCGTGTTGTTACTGTTGGGGTTATCCAGCGACATTCGTCAGCAATTGGGCTGTTTTGGATAGGGCAGCTTGGATAGCCAAACAGGAGAGGGATCAAGTGAGTGTTTGAGAGAAGGGCTTCCGGCAGGGGGCTTAGAAAAGGATAGGAATTTTGGGCGATATCGATTTATTTCACCGGATTTTAAAGACTGCGATTGATGGGGAGGCATCGGACGTTCACCTGAAAATCGGGTCACCTGTTGTATTCCGCATCAATCAAGAGCTGGTTACCATCGAGGCGCCGGCGCCGACCAAGGAGTGGATGGAGAATGTCATCGACCAAATTGTTCCTACCCAATTGAAGAATCGACTTCAAGAGGACCATGAAGTCGATTTTTCGTATTATCACCCGGATGTCGGGCGTTTCCGGACCAACTGCTATCAGCAACGAGGCGAGTTTTGCTTGGCGATGCGGTATGTGCAGAGGGTGATCCCCTCCTTCGAAGAGCTCAATCTGTTGCCGGTGCTCAGGGACTTGGCGGAATCGCCCAGGGGAATCGTTTTGGTTGGCGGCATCACCGGGAGCGGGAAGTCGACGACACTGGCGGCCATGCTCGATCATATCAACGCGAACTATCGGAAGCACGTTATCACGCTTGAGGACCCGATCGAATTCGTGCTGACCGATAATGAGTGCTTGATCGAACAGCGGGAAATCGGACTCGATACACACTCCTTTGGGTTCGGCCTAAAGCATGTGCTTCGTCAGGATCCGGACGTGATCATGATCGGTGAAATGCGGGATGACACAAGCTTTTCGGCGGCCATGACGGCCTCCGATACCGGGCATTTGGTCCTTTCGACATTGCACACGAACGATGCCGGTCATTCCGTCGGGCGGATCCTCGATTTCTTTAAGGCTGAAGAGCGCGAGCGCGTCCGCCGGCAAGTGGCAAGCGCCCTGAAAGCGGTCGTCTGTCAGCGGATGTGCCATGCCAAGGATGGCGGCGTTATCCCCGCTTTCGAGATCCTGGTGAATAACAGCAGTGTGCAAAAGCTGATTGAAGAGAACAAATTGGATAAGCTCCCCAACGCTATTGAAACGGGCGGCGATAGCGGGATGCTGACGTTCAATCAGTCCCTGTTCAATTTGGTCAAGGAAGGCAAGGTTGAGGAAAAGGAGGCGCTTGCCAAGGCCGATAACCCGCATGCGTTGGAAATGAACTTCAAAGGGATCTTCCTCGACGAAGGCCGCCGAATCATGGGCGAGGGCTGACAAAAGCAGCGGCGCATCAGAGAAAGCGTGGAAAAGCCGTGCCGTCGTTTTCGTCGACTTCGTCGACCTTCAACCAACCTTGCGGCCCTGTAATTTCGGCAAGTGGCCGATGATCATCTCGCAGGTTTTCTCGATAGCCCCGAGATTTTCACGAACCACTCGAGTCGCGTTTTCTCCCATTTGCCGCTGTCGGTCCGGCTCTTGGAGTAGCTCGGCGATGGCTTGTTCCAGTTGAGCCTTGTCTTGGACCTGGATTGCCCCCTCGTGCTTCAGGAATTGCTCGGCGATTCTTGAGAAGTTTTCCATGTGCGGTCCCAAAATCATCGCCTTGCCCTCAGACCCGGGCTCGATCGGATTTTGTCCACCGTGTGCCGTCAGGCTTTTGCCGACGAATGTGACGTTGGCCGGCTCAAAGAAGTACTTCAGCTCGCCGGTGGTATTGACCAGCAGGCAGTCCGGCGGCTCCGTTGTCAATCCGGTTTGGTCGCGAATATCACTTCGATAGACAAACCGAACCCCGAGCTGTTTGAGCTCCTGGCCGATCGCTTTGCTTCGCTCAAAGTGTCGGGGGACCAGGATCAGGAGCAATCGGGGGAACGATTGCTTGAGCCGTTGGTAAAGTTCCGCCAGGATTGCCTCTTCTCCCATGTGTGTGCTGGCCCCGAGCAAGATCGGTCTCTCCGGCGAGACCCCGATCCTTTGAAGGAGCGCCCAGACGTCGAAGTTGCGTTGCTCCGTTAATACCGCCGCATCGAACTTCAAGCTCCCGACGACATGAATCGCGTCACGTCGGCAGCCCAGTTGTTGGAATTTCTCAGCATCTTCCCGGGTCTGGACCCCGATCCCCGCGAACGAGCGAAAAATCGGTTGAAACAGAAACGAGAAACGTCGGTAGCCCCGATAGGAACGGTCGGACAGGCGCGCATTAACCAGAAAGGTGGGAATATGCCGTCTCTGGGCCGCCCAAAGAAAGTTGGGCCATATCTCGGCTTCGACGAGGACGATTGCCTCGGGCCGGATTGTGCTAAGGGCACGTGAGACATATCGGCGGCGATCGATTGGATAATAAATCTTTTCGATATGGGATGGCAGCTTCTTTTTCAGTTCCCCCATGCCAGTGGCCGTGGTGGTCGAGACGACGAGCTTAAAGTTGGGGACTTGTCGTTCGAGGGCCGAAATAAGCTGGGTGCAGAGGTTGACTTCGCCCACGCTGACGGCGTGCAGCCAGATGACTTTGCGATTCGTAAGGTTTTGTTTCGTCTTGGAGCTAAAGCGGCCGAGGCGTTGACCAAATCCTTCTCTCCAATTGCCCCGACGCCACATTTTGAGGAAGTAAAACGGCGCGCTTACTCCCAACAAGAGTGTGAAAACGATCTCATAAACGCGGGGCAGCACCACCGGACGTTCCTTTTGTCCCTTTCGCATGCGTCAAAATCCTGGCTCGAGAGCAGGCAAAAGGGCTCGCCGAACCCGGGCGGCCCCACTCTCACTGCCTTTTCTCGCGGCTTAACCGTTCCTCAATGCGGGTGGGGATTCAAGCATTCGGCGCCAAACGGCCCCGAGGCTATCTTGCTGTTGGAACAAGAAATGCTAGTATTTGGATTGTGACGACGGAATCTGAATCAACCTCAACCGCAAGCCGAAAGCCCTTGAAGATGGTCACTTGCGGCGGCTGTGGGACCAAGAATTTCATCAAGAGTGATTTGGCCCCCTTGGAGACGGTTGCGTGCAGTCGCTGCAGCCATCCGATCATGATGCCATTGCGGATGGGGCAGTTCGAGCTTCGAGCACCGATTGCGTCGGGAGGGATGGGGACCGTGTATCGCGCTCTCGATCTGATGTTGGAGCGCGAGGTGGCGGTCAAGCTAATGAAGAAGGAGCTGATTGAGGATGAAGAGGCGGTGGAGAGCTTTTACCGCGAGGCCAGGACATGTGGCGGCTTGAATCATACCAACATCATCCACATTTATACTTTTAACAAGTGGGACGACCAGCTCTACATGGTCATGGAACTGGCGGATCGCGGATCGGTCGAAGGAAGGATCGAGAAGGAAGGGAGGATGCCGGAGCTGGATGTCTTGGATGTCGGGATCAGTGTTGCTTCTGCGTTGAGCGCGGCGTTAAGAAAGGATTTCCTGCACCGCGATATCAAGCCCGGGAATATCCTATTCAATGCCGATGGCGAGCCCAAGCTGGTTGATTTCGGATTGGCGCGGCCGAGCGAATCGGGCATTACCGAGGAGTCGGTCATGTGGGCGACTCCCTATTATGTGGCTCCGGAAAAAGTGATGCGAGAGGGGGAAGATTTCCTTTCGGATATGTATAGCCTTGCCGGAACCTTGTATCATGCCTTGACCGGGCATGTGCCATTTGAGGCCGAGACAATCGAAGAGATCATCAATGCCCACGTTTACACGCCTTTGACGCCACCGAATCAGGTTCTCCCCGAGGTGACCCAATCAACGAGCGATGTCCTGGTCCAGGCCATGGCCAAAGATCCATCCTATCGTTTTGCATCTTATGACGATTTGATCATGTCGTTGACCGCGGCTCGGAGCCGGCTCCTTGTTGAGCAGTACAACAGGCCGTCTGAGGAAACGCCTCCCTCAGGGAAGGGGGGGCGCGGTTGGTGGAGGCGATAAATGCGATGAGCGAGCTGGTTGAGGATGTGCCGGACGCGGCGCGTGCTTACTTTCAAGTGGCGTGGGAGGGAGAGAAGCTCGTATGGTGGTGGCCGCGATTGACTCTGGTGGCCTCCGAGGATTCGGATCTGAAGCAACGCCGCGCTAGACTCGAAAACGGTTCTCTTTTCGGGTAAGGTAGGAGCGTGGCGGGGTTGTCAGGACAGTTGGAAGAGTTTTCATCTTTGAACCAGGTAAGCTTCCCGGACCTGTGGCAGCAGGAGGCTGTTACCGAATTGCGTCACGGGAAAGATGTCGTGGTTCAAGCGCCTACCGGCTCCGGAAAGACCTTCATTTTCGAGCTTTGGTCCAAACAAGGCAAGAACCGAGGGCAGGCGATTTACACCGTGCCGACCCGGGCCTTGGCCAATGACAAGTTGGCCGAGTGGCGCTCGCGAGGCTGGAATGTCGGCATCGCCACCGGTGATTTGGCCGAGAACCTGGATGCCCCCATTCTTGTTGCGACCCTTGAGACCCAGAAAAATCGACTGATTCATGGGGACGGTCCGTCGCTGCTGGTCGTCGACGAGTATCAGCTCCTGGGAGATCCCGACCGTGGGCTCAATTATGAGCTGGCACTTGCTTTGGCTCCGCCTCAGACCCAACTCTTGCTTTTGAGTGGGAGCGTCGCCAATCCGCAAGATGTTGTTCGGTGGCTTGGGCGACTCGGACGTCAAGTTGTGCTGATCCGGCACGATGAGCGAGCGGTGCCGTTGGAGGAGGTTTATGCCTACCACTTGAATTATAATCTGCCGAACGACATTCGTGGCTTTTGGCCTCGGTTTACGGCCAAGGCCCTTGCAGAGGATTTGGGGCCGATCCTTATTTTTGCGCCGCAACGCCGCACGGCCGAGCAGTTGGCCGGCGAAATCGCCCGAAACCTTCCAAATCCGAATCCCTTGCAATTGGGGCCGGAGCAAAAAGCGGTTGTCGGGGAAAAGCTTGGGAAGCTGCTCAAGGCGAGAGTCAGCTACCATCATAGCGGGTTGAGCTACGCGGCGCGCGCCGGGGTGGTGGAGCCTTTGGCCAAGGCCGGCCAACTCCGGGTTGTCGTGGCCACAATGGGCTTGGCTGCCGGGATCAATTTCTCCTTAAGGAGTGTGGCGTTGGCGGGGGCTTCCTACAGGCGAGAGGCAATTGAGCAACCGCTAAGACCCGATGAGATCCTGCAAATGTTTGGGCGTGCCGGTCGGCGAGGCATTGACGAGACCGGATACATCCTGATCAGCCCGAATGAAATTCGGATGCGGGAAGCCTTTCCGGCCCACCTCTCCCGAAGTCGGATGGTGGATTGGGGGACGTTGCTCGGATTGATGGCGGCGGCTACGGATCATGGGTGGGATCCGTTTGGGGTCGCCGTGCGGACACAAGAACGATTGTTTACCTCCAGACCGATATTCCTTGGGGTGGAGGAAGCGCTTAAGCACCCGGATGTTCCGTGCGGGTTGAAAACCGACGCCGAGCGAGCCCGTCATGTCCGCCGTGGGCATACCGAGAGCTTGAACAGTCAAGGTGAGTGGGAGCCTTTGCCAAAGCGCGAGAAACGGGCTGTGCATGAAACGTGGGTTGTCGAGGGCGCCAATCGAGATGGAGAAGACCCGGGCGGGGGGGACCGGCAAATTGAGGTGGGTGCAAAGCCCGATTCACAGCGCGGTTCAAGGAGTGCGGATCAGGCAGGAGTGAGCGGGCATGGGCAAGCGGAGGTGAATCCCGGAGGGATGGGTCGCCCGCTGATGCATTCCGCCCTGCGGAATACCAGCCTGCTGGAGACTATAGGCGTCGGTGAGCTGGTCGCAAAATCGGAATTCGGCAAGTCTGAGGCCTCCCAAGAGGATGACCAAGCGCCTGACCCGCGGTTTGTTGAGTCGCTCAAGGCCTCACTGAACGGGGATGAAGGAGAGGAGGGCAATCTTACCGAGAGTGAGTGCCATTATGGCAGGGTCATAACGATCGGCGATCTATTACCGAGGCGACGGATTCGGTTGGTCAAATGGGTTCGCCGATTGACCCGATGGCAAGGCCGGGTTGTCCCGCTCTCGCTTTGGCGTCGGAAGTTTGTCCCCACCCTGTTGGCCAAGCTTCAACAAAGACAAATGCCGGCGCTCGATGGCGCAGAACGGGGTCGCCGGGTGGTGATTTTGGTCAGTTTGGCGAGCTTGCCGGTGCGGGTGGCGATCGATCGTCATGGAGTCCCGCTTTGGAAGCCGCCGACTCGCGAGGT
>JAHEOI010000090.1 GCA_018610125.1 Verrucomicrobiota bacterium | reverse complement strand
GGCCGCGGCCGTTGCCGCGGGGATTCTGGGACCGGCGGAAGGCTACGCCGGGCAAGGCGCCCTTAAATGGATCTCCTGGGTGCCATTGATCCTCGTTGTCTCCTTTGGCGGAATGTACCTCAATGACAAGCGTCGGGGCGGGTACAAAGCGGAGCGGCTGACAGTGGATTACCCGGCTTCGGAGTAGTCCCGACTATCAATTCGGGCCGGCTCTTTGACTCGTTCATGGCCATTTCACCTGCACCGAACCGGCAGGTCTGCCAATAACGGTCGGCAGGGGACTGCCGACCCTACCACCCCTGTGGCGGTAGGGACTGCAGTCCGCTGCAGTCCGTTCTCAACGCTTTGACTTTTGACTAAGGTTCTTTTCGACTCAAAACGGCTGCGCAAGGTGGCATCCGGCCAAATAACCAGTTGTCCAGGCCGATTGGAAATTGAAACCACCCGTAATGCCATCGATGTCCAGTATCTCGCCCGCAAAATGGAGACCGGGACAAAGCCGACTTTCCATCGTCGAAAAGTTCACCTCTTTGAGCGTGACGCCGCCGCAGGTGACGAATTCCTCCTTGTAGAGGCTCTTGCCATCAACCGGGAGCTCCATCTGCATCAGTTGATCAACCAAACGGTGCTGCCCCTTTCGGGAAAGGCTCGCCCATCGGGTCTCTCGCCCGATCCCGGACACCTGAGCCAGTGCGGCCCAAAGCCGACCGGGAAGGGATCCGATCGGGCTATTAACGACCTTTCGGTTCGGCATGCTTCGTCGTCGTTCGTTGAGCACCGACCGGAGGCTTTCTGCGGACCAATCAGGCACCCAATTGATCCGGAGGGAAAACCGGTAATCGAGCGAATGGAGCATACGAGCCCCCCAAGCGGAGAGACGAAGAATGACAGGGCCGCTAACCCCCCAGTGAGTGATGAGCAACGCTCCTTGATCGGTAAGCTTGGCTTTTGGAATAGACGCACCGACAGATTCCACAGAAATCCCGGCCAATTCCTGAAGCCAAGGTAACTCGATGTGGAACGTAAAAAGGGAAGGGACCGCCGGTTGCAGGGAGTGTCCCAGACCCGCAACCAACCTGGGGCCGGCGCCGGCCCGAGTCCCACCGGTCGCCAAAAGCACGCGGCGACAATGAATCACATTGGCGTCGGTCAGGGTAATGGCAAACCCTTCCTCCCTCACTTGGTGGATCGCTTTCACGCTGTGGCGCGTTCGAAGACCGACTCCGGCCTCACGGGCCGACCCAACCAGGCAGTCAATGATCGTTTGCGACGAATCGGTTACTGGAAACATCCGGCCATCCGATTCGGTCTTTAATGAAACACCACGCGCTGCGAACCAATCGATGATGTCTTGCGGTTGGAAACGGTGGAAGGGGCCGATCAGCTCTTTTCCTCCCCTCGGATAGCACCGGCTTAACGCTTTTGGGTCGAAGCAGGCATGAGTCACATTGCAGCGGCCGCCCCCTGAAATCCGCACCTTGCTTAGCCATTGGCCGCTCTTTTCCAAGAGGACAACGGAATAAGCCGGCGCCAGCTCGGCACAAGTGATTGCAGCGAAGAAGCCGGCCGCCCCTCCGCCGATCACAACGATATCGGGCGACCCACTTGCCGAAGCCGTTGCCGAATCGTCTCTCAAATCAAACCGACCGAATAATCAGCCACGGATTTGCTGCCACGCTTTTTTGGCAACGGACGCAGAGATCGAGCTCAAAACGGGTATACACCTCACGAAGAAGCTCTTCCTCGGTCATCGCCTCACACTGCTTGATCAGTCGATCCATCTCCTGCAACTGATCCTTTTCCAGCCCTTCGCCAGTGACTTCCAGCGGATCATTCGCCGCGTAGAGCTCGATTTTCGCCACATATCGGACTTCTCCCTTTTCGATAACCCGACCGCAACGATCACAGATCTTGACAATCATGGCATTCCTCCGGCAAGAGCCGCCTGCTCATTGCCCCGGGCGATCCCTCTTTCTCCGGCATCATGACCCCTTATGCCCCGCGCCGCGAATGACGATCCGCAGCGTTGGGCGCCCCTTATTCCGGCAAGGCCGCCCAATGATCTCCTCTCCCAAGGCGCGTCCTTGCCTATTCCTTGACCGTGGTATGGGCCTAAAGCCACATTAAATTATGTCTCCTGCCGCCGCATGTCCACTGTGCATCAGGCTACCCAGTGGCATTTCGGCCTCGGATCGGCCCCAAACTCACCCAAAGGCACCATTTTGAGGCTTCATTTCGGTCACTCTCCCAAAACGACAGCAATGGCAACCATCATCAAAAGGGCGCCGATCAGTCGCCATTTGAGCACCCGCGCCCCCAATTGCTGCTCCGGATTGCTGAACCAATGACCCAGCCACCACACCATGACCACACTCCAGAGGCCTCGCGCACTGTAGACCACATTGACCGCGGTAGCCTCGCCGAAAATAGCCAAAGTGGAGATCAGAAACAATCCTTGAAGCGAGACAAAAACCGCCCCACCCACGAGCCACCCCCAAGCCGGAGGCCCCATCGCGCTTAAAGGAGCATGAAAAAAGGGCACAAAAACCAACGAGTAGATCACGACAATCCCCAGCACCAAGGGCAAAAAACGCCCGAAGCCCCATTGGGATGCCCACTCTTGCACCAGAACATCGAACATTGCGAAACAGCCGGCGCCGGTTCCCGCAAGGATGGCCGTGAACGTCACCCGTCGATGCCCGATGCCGGGTCCGAGGTTCAGTAGGACGATCGCAACCGTGCTCATCACCGCCGAAATCCAAAGTCCAAGCGAAACGACATCGTCGGAAATAAACGTCACAAATGCCGCAACCAGAATCAACTTCAGCCCCATAACCGGAGTGGCCACCGACACATCGCCGCGAGTGATGGCAAGCAGGCTCAACATTTGTCCCCCCAAAAAAAGCATGCCGACAAGGGCCGGTTGCCAAAGCTTAAACCACGGTTCCCCTTCGCCGCCAAAAAACAAAAGCGGCATGAAAATCACAGCCGAGATCACATTCGTCACAAACGCGGTACGCCAAACCCCGACGCCAAAGTCGGCGGATCGCTTGATAAACATCGCCCCAACCACGTATAAGAGGCTGCTCAATAAAGGCAACAAAAGGTAAGCCGGAAACCCATCCATGGTACTTGCTCCAATGAAGCGAGCAGTAAAACGTAAGAGGCCCCTATCGGTCAATCTCCATTAACCAGCGAGGCGTTGCCTCACCATTCGAAGCATGAAGGCGATCAAGGTCAGCAGGGGACTCCGGGCTGAGCCCTAGGCTGCATTGAATTGCCCCGTTGGGACATTGTTCGAGAGCGCCGAAGGTGCGGGGCAACATAGCGCAACAGGGTTCCACCCTGGGAACCGAAATCCGGACGAATCCAAGCCCTGTAAGGGCGAGTCAGAGATGGGCATTACCCAACCGGTATTAACTTTAAGGGGGCAGGTGGAAGATTCAGCTCCTGCCCTTTCTCGGGAAGGACGGCCCTTCCCGAGAAACCGACAGGATGTCCACTACCTTCCTCGAGGAAGGACATGAGAGTATGCAACCAATAACCGACTACTTACATCGGACCACAAAAGCAGTAAATACGGCTTTCACCTTAATTTTTGAAATTTTATTGCTTAACGAGGCGTTGCCTCGGGCCACCCCACGCATGCGGGTATTCGAGGCATTCGGTTGCATGGAGCCCTCACGCTCGAGGACGAAGTCCCTATCAGGGAAAAACCAATAGGTCCTTCTCCTTGGTAGGGACGTCGTTCCTAAGCATTGGACCGTAAGCCGATCCCCTAGCCATCCTCTCCCCTTCTCCCCTTCTGAAAGGGGGGAAGGGACTTGCGGGTCAAGTCCTGACTTCAATTATGACACTTTGCTCCGCGGGAAGCCCAACCACCTTCTCCCCTCCCGAAGGACCCTCGCAAAGGGCTTCCTCTCCCCTTTCAAAGGGGAGAGGATCGAGGTGAGGGGGCGACTCGCCCAATTGATTTTCGGAGTCAGATAGGGTATCGGTATCATACGAACCGAAATTGAATCGGGCTTATGCTGAAGCGAATAGGACTATTTTTAATCGTCAACATACTGGTCGTGCTCACGGTTTCGATTGTGCTGAGCATCCTCGGAGCGGTCTTTGGCTTCCAGCCGGCCGGTCTGATAGGGCTTGCCATCCTCGCCGGGCTAATCGGAATGGGTGGGGCATTGGTCTCCTTGCTTATCAGCCGTTGGATCGCCAAGAAATTCCATGGGCTCCAATTAATCGATGAGCGCACCTCCGACCCCAACGCGAGGCGTCTCTATGAGATGGTGAGCCGGTTAAGCAAGCAAGCGGGGATCTCAACGATGCCCGAGGTTGCCATTTACTCGGCCCCTGAGCCGAACGCTTTTGCCACCGGACCTTCCAAAGATAAGGCCCTCGTCGCCTGCTCCACAGGGCTGCTTCAATCGATGAACGACCGGGAAGTCGAGGCCGTTCTGGGACACGAGATCTCGCACGTCACCAATGGTGATATGACGACGATGACCTTGTTAACCGGCGTCATGAACTCGTTGGTGATCTTTCTGGCTCATTTGGCGGCCATGGCCATCGACAATTTCCTCAGCGGTGAAGAAGAGGGCGAAGGCGGCGGCTTGGGCATTATCGGCTACTTCATTGTCGTGAACCTTCTGGAGATGGCCCTGATGCCGCTGGCCGCGATTCCGATCGCCGCATTTTCGCGCCGGCGTGAATATCGCGCCGATGCCGGAGCGGCCCGCTTGACATCGGCTGAAGCGATGATCAATGCCCTTCGGCGATTGAGTCAGGCCGTCCAGCCGGAGCAGCCCAAACATCAGGAAGACTCGTTTGCTCTGGCCAAGATTAATTCCGGGCGTCGGGTGTCCCTCTGGGCTTCGCACCCACCCATTGAGGAACGGATCAAAAACCTCCAAAGAAATCATTAGCAAGGCGTTGGCATGTAGGTAATCGAATCCTTTGAGCACATCCAAGATTGCCTGTCTACGCCTCGCTCATTTTCCGCTTCGCGGAATGGGAAAGGTATTTTTTCTTAACGCCTGGCCGTAGCTCCTCTCGGGCCGAGGAGGTGGGCGAGGGCAAGCGCTAAAAACGGTCGGCAGTGCTGCCGCCTCCAATGCCATTAAGTTAGGAGAGAATTTGTGCATCGCTTTTTTTGTAAGGAGGAACCCCTCACCTCAATCCTCTCCCCTTCGAAAGGGGAGAGGAAGCCGACTGCGACGTGACTGCTCCGCCGGCCCGCAAGTCCCTTCTCCCCATCGGAGGGGAGAAGGTTAGGATGAGGGCGTGCTCTTCTTTTGCACATTGTCAGAAACACTGCATCTTTTATGTGCTAACTGAATGCCAGTGCTGCCTCCCCACTCTGCCGTTTCGGTCCGCTGTCGGACGGCATCCCTATCAGGCGGACAGCGTCCGCGACGAATCTCATGCCTCTCGTATGCCAAGCTTCTCTTGGATCTTTTCCAGCGGGACATTCTTGGTCTCGGGCATGATATACAAGACCCACAAAAGCTGCAGGACCATCATGACCGCGTAAAACGCGAAGGCGTGGCCGCCGGAGCCGGCCGCAATCACGGGAAAAGTCCAGGAAATCGCGCAGTTCATGACCCAGTGCGTAAAGCTTCCGAGAGCCTGGCCGCGTGCTCGAACCTGATTCGGAAAGATTTCACTGATGAAAACCCAGATCACCGCCCCTTGCCCGACCGCGTGAGAGGCAATAAAGACAATCAGCGCCACGAGGACAACGATGCTGCCGGCGGCACTGAAATCGGTGCCGTAGGTATAGAACGCCCACGCCGCCGTGGCGAGACTCACGATATAGCCGATCGACCCGATCAGCATCAGTTTGCGTCGTCCAAAGAAATCGATGACCGCCATTGCTGCAATGGTCATGACAAGGTTGGTTCCCCCTACCGCGACCGTTTGCAGCAGTGCCGCGTTTTCGCCGGCCCCCGCCGCCTCGAAGATGCGAGGCGCGTAATAGAGGATCGCGTTAATTCCCGAGAGCTGATTGAACGCAGCAATGGCGATCGCGAACAGAATCGGCCTTCGGTACTTGGCCTGGAAAAGCGGTTCCCGACTACGCTCTCCCTCCGCCCTTAGCGAGGCCTTGATCTCGCCGATCTCGGTTTCGACATTGCCGGTATCCGTCCCCAGTCGGTTCAGCCCGGCACGCGCCTCCTCGATCCGCCCCATTGCAACAAGCCAACGCGGGCTGTTCGGCGTTAAGAACAACAGACCCAGAAAGGCGGCCGCCGGGATGGCCTCGACTCCAAACATCCATCGCCACGCGATATCCCCAAGCCCGAGCTGGCTGATAAGGTAATTCGAAAAGAACGCCAAAAGGATCCCGAGAACGATATTAAATTGGGTTATGGCGACCAATCGCCCGCGGTACCGAGCTGTCGAGATTTCCGAGATGTACATGGGCGATACAACCGAGGCCCCGCCAACCCCCAAGCCACCGAGAAACCGAAACGCCAGGAAGGAATACCACTCCGGCGCAACCGCACTGCCAATGGCCGAAACCAAGAAAAAGATCGCCAGCCAGATCAAGACAAATCGCCGGCCGGCCAGGTCCGCCGGCTTGCCGGCCAGCAAAGCCCCAAATACCGTGCCGACGAGGGCGATAGCGACCGTAAAACCGAGGCCGTTGTCGCTGAGATCAAAGACACGCTCCAAATCCTTGGTGGTCCCGGAAATGACCGCGGTGTCAAAGCCGAATAGCAATCCACCCAGTGCCGCAACGATCGCACAACCGATTACGTAAGCCTTGCGTGACAAAGCAGCGTCCTTTCTTGCTTTTTACCCCTATTCCAGTGAGTGGCTCACACGATTCTTATCGGGTTTAACGTTTCTCCTCGGCAAAATCAAGCCATCATCCTCCAAACCAAACAAAAAGGCTTATCAAGCTGACCCAGCCACGTTAGGATCCCCGGACAAGCTCGAAAAAGCGAAGACAACAAGAGCCCCAACAGGGTCAAAATCGCGCTTCGCGCAGCCAAAAAAAGGACGAGAAAAAACCTGAGAAGACATGAAAAGCGGTGCATTGATCCCAGTTCTTGCCATTATTCTGAGCAGCTTGGCCCTTCCATCCGTTATCGGGAAGGTCTACGAAGAGCGAACCGCCCAAGGCGAGCATTGGGGAGTGACCTACACGACGTCTTGGGCCGGGGATTCGGCAGAGGCTTCGGAAGGCCTCTGGACTCAAAACTGGATTCGAGGCATGGCCGTCACGGATGATGGCACGGTCTTCAGCAACGCCAATTGGGACGAGCACAATCGGAATGGCGGCGTTTACAAGGATGGCAAAGTGCTTGCGAAGCATCATCGCAGCGGCGCTGCCGGGATCGCATTGGATGATCACTACGTCTACCTCAATAACACCCGCGAGATAGACGGCCGAGCCCATAACGTTATTGAGCGCTACCACCAGGCGAATTACGAGCCGGCCCCGTTTTCCGAAAAAGAGAGTCATGTGATCGTCGTCGGCCCGAAACAAGAGTCGCTCTGGGGGGTGGCTCACCATGATGGACGCCTCTTCGCCAGCGATATCCATGCAAACCGGATCCGGGTCTACGACGCGGATAGCGGTGCTCATATCCGGGATTTTGGAGATTTCATCGACACCCCGGAGCGCACTACCCATCCGCTTGAATTGGCTACCGAAAGCGACGGCGATCTCTGGGTCATTCAAGCCAACCTGGACCATGACCTCAAGACCAAGCGAGGCCTTTCGATAACCGGCGCCAAATTGAAGTACAACGCCCATGGTCCCGGCTGTCATTTTGTCTACACCCAAGTGGCAGGTGATGTCACCTTGACCGCCAAGCTGCGCCAAATGCATCACGTGACGGGAGGAAGCCCGATTGCGGGGGTTATGTTGCGTGGCGGCTTGGATTCGGACGCCCCATGGGCAGCGAGCACCCTTAAATTCGCCAAATCCTCCGGTTTCGCAAGTGGCGGCTGGCTCGACGGGCCGGGAGGCGATATCGCCCATCCGCCTGCATGGTTTCGAATCAAGCGCGAAGGGAATCGTGTGATCGGCTACGAATCAGGCGATGGCGAGAATTGGAAAAAGGTCGGGGAAAAGCAGCTTGATCTGGACCGGCGTTTTTATATCGGGCTCGCCGCTCAGAGCCGAAAAGGAGACAAACCGGGAATCGCGGATTTCACACAAATCCGGCTAAACAAGGAAGCCCCCGATCTCGGCGATTGGGAAGCCAAGACGATCAAGACCAAGAACGTGGTGCGCTCGGGCAGTTTCAAGGAGGGCGTCAAGCTCCGGGACACCAAGGTACACCGGACAATCCGCCAATTCAGTCCCTCGGGAAAGCCGACCGGAAAATCGATTGCTTCGGTGCCCAAATGCTCGGACATCGCGATCCATCCGGATGGACGTCTCCTTGTGGCCGACGACGGACCGGATCAGCAAATCAAGCTATTCGATGTTAGTGGCACGCCCAAGCTGGTTGAAACGCTGGGCAGGAAAAGGGGTGTCTTTTCCGGAGTGCCGGGAGCTTGGGGCGATTTCAAGTTGAACGGCCCGAATGGTGTCGGCGCCGATGCCGACGGCAATATCTATGTGGCCGCCGGTGGCATGAGCGACCCTTGGGATCGAATCCGGTGGGGAATGTGGTCGAATTGGCACACCGATTTGAGGGCGTTTTCAAAGCCGCAAGACCAAGGAGGACGTTTGCTCTGGAAAGTTCTGGGGCTGATGTTTGTCGATTCCGCGGTGCTTGACCCTCAAAACAAGAACGAGCTCTATACGATGGAGACACACATGACAATGGAGTGGTCTCCCGACGCCACCGATCTTCAATATCAACCCGGTCATGAGTGGGGCGAGACCTACGACCAAACCCATGACGGTTTTCGATTTCCGGACGATCCCCGCCACAACGTCGGAGGGACCGCCCCGGTAGCCATCCGCCAAGTCGGGGGTGAACGGTTCCTCTACCTGACAAAGATGAGCACCAAGTGGCTGGCGGTCCTTCGCCTTAATGCCGAGGGCAAGATCGCCAAACCCGCGGCGTTCATCACCAGCAACGATATGAAGTGGCCCGAAGAGCAACCCAAGACAGCGGCACAATGGATTTGGACCGACGCCGATGGCGACGGCTCCTTCCAATCGAACGAATTTGCCAACGGGGGCTTTCGCCCTTATCGCTCCAATTCGGGCGGCTGGCATGTCGATGCCGATGGAACCATTTGGCACGTTGGCAATGAGGGGCTGGAGCACTTGCCGGCTCAAGGCTTGAATGATGCCAAGGCGCCGGTCTATGAACCGAGCAACATGGTGCGCCAGGATCAGCCACAGCCGTTCGGTCTTGGAGCCCGGACCAAATACTTGGCCAAGCAGGATACCATGTACCTTAGCGGTTACCGCCCCGAGGAATCGTGGCAATGGAAATCCGCGGGCACGGTCCTCGCCCGCTATGATGATTGGTCGGAAGGGAATCGTAAGCCGCGTTGGACCATCGATATTTTGATCGACGAGGATTCATGGGGACATCCGGCCGACTTCTCCCTTGCGGGCGATCGCCTCTTTGTCGTTTACTCCGATGCCCCAAATCGAGGAGCTATCCGGATTTTTGACACCAAGAGCGGCCGAGAGCTGGGGCTGATGACACCGGGTCCCGAAGTTGGCGGCATCAGCGGTCTCGTCGATATGCCGCACTCCATTCATGCTTACCAGCGCGATAACGGCGAGTACGTGGTCTTGGTGGAAGAGGATGCGTTGGGCCGGATCCTCATTTATCGGAATATCCAAGTCTCAAGCCGGGCATCACGTTAGCCTTGTCAAAGTAGAAGCGGCTCCCAGCCGCTTGATTCCCTCCTGTTGATTGTGAAGGAACGTTTGCAGCGATTGGTATTGACTCGATCAACTTGCCCTATGTTTAACGTGATTCGCCATGCCGTGACTGTGGGATTTCTGGCACAGCTCCTTTGCCCTCTTGCAACCCCGCAAAGCCAGGCGGAGGAGCTCACTCTGGAGCGGATCATGGCCCATCCCGATTGGATCGGACGGTCCCCCGAAAGCGCCTACTGGGGACAAGACGGTCGATCACTCTACTTCAAGCGAAAACGGGAAGGCCAAGAGATCCGGGACCTTTACCGTCTCGAGCTGAAGGCCGAGCGGCCGACGAAGATCGACGGTCCCAAGCTTGGGCACGCCGACGGCAAGGCTGCCGACTACACACAGGAGCGGAGCAAAGCGGTCTATGTGAAAGCCGGTGATCTATTTGTCGTGGACCGGGAGCGTGACAAGCGTCGGCAATTGACGCGCACCGACGCCAACGAGGCGAATCCCCGCTTCGCGCTCGACGGAAAGGCCGTTGCTTACACCGTTAACGGGCGCTACCGCGTCCGCAAGCTTGGCACCGGACTCACCTATGAACCGGCTCGGATTCTTGCCAAGGACGATCCGGGAAACGAGGAGAGTGACTTCGACTTTTATGAGCGGCGGCAAGAGCGCTTGTTCGAGAGTGTTCGTCAACAGCAGGAGGACCAACAGCGCCGGCGCAAGCATGAAGAGAGTCTCCGGAGAGCCGTGCCGACTCGTGGCCCCAAGCGTTTTTACCTCGGCTCCGATGTCAAGATCGTGACTCGCTCGTTGTCTCCCTCGAGCAAGCACATGCTCGTTGTCACACGCCCCGACTCGGCCAAAACGGGTCGAAAAGGCACCATGCCGAAGTATGTCACCCATTCAGGTTACGTCGAGACAAAGGCGGTGCGCACGCGTGTCGGTCATCAACCTCCGATCGGCCAGACACTCTGGCTCATCGATATCCAACGTCACACCAAGCATAAGCTCGATATTTCGGGACTGCCCCAGATCCGTGAAGATCCTTTAAAGGCGATTCGCGCCAAGGCTGTCGACTGGCATGTCCAACATGGAGCCGATCGTGATGCAGTCGAAAAGGAGCTCAAGGCACCGGACGTCCGACCGGTCCAATTCGCCGGCATCCGTTGGAGCGATGATGGTCACCGGGTCGCTGTGCAAATCCACGCGATCGATAACAAAGACCGCTGGCTGACGACCGTGGACCTTAAAGACCGGCAGCTCAACTGCCACCATCGCTTGCACGATGATGCCTGGATCAATTGGCGGCACAACGAATTCGGCTGGCTGCCTCAACAGCACACACTCTGGTATCTATCCGAGGAGACCGGCTATTCCCACCTTTATGTGAAACCGCTTCAGGGTGAAGCCCGGGCGCTGACCCATGGCGATTACGTCGTGGGCAAGCCCAAAATCAGCCCCGATGGCAACTATATCTATTTCGTAGCCAATCGCCCCAATCCCGGCATCTACGAGGTTTATCGCGTACCGATTACCGGGGGTAAAGTCGAGCGGATGACCGATATGGACGGCTATGTCGAATCCTTCGCATTATCGCCTGAAGGCAAGCGCCTATTGGTCCGCCATTCCAAGGCGTTGCGCCCTCCCGAGCTCTTCGTGAAGCCGAATCAAACGCAAGCGACCTCTCGTCGGCTAACCCACACAGTCAGCGAAGCCTTTCGATCGATCGACTGGAACGCCGCCGAGACGGTTCAAGTACCCTCCTCGCACGTGAAGCGTCCCATTCGAGCCAATCTTTACAAGCCCAACGATTTTGATCCCGCGAAGGAGTATCCGGCCGTGGTGTTCATTCACGGCGCGGGCTACCTCCAAAACAGCGTGGAGCGCTGGTCGCACTACTTTCGGGAAATGATGTTCCACACCTTGCTCACACGCGAAGGCTACATCGTCCTCGATATGGATTATCGCGGCTCGGCCGGGTACGGACGCGATTGGCGGACCGCCATCTACCGGCGCATGGGCCACCCCGAAGTCGAAGATCTGGTTGACGGCGTACACTATTTGATCGATGAGCATAACGTCGATACCCGTCGTGTGGGGACTTACGGAGGCTCCTACGGCGGTTTTCTAACCTTCATGGCAATGTTCCGAAAGCCCGAGCTATTCGCAGCCGGTGCGGCGCTACGTCCCGTCAGCGACTGGTCCAGCTATGCCCACTCGTACACCTCGAACATCCTCAACACACCCCGGGTCGACCCGATGGCGTATCAGCGCAGCTCACCGATTGATCTTGCCGATGGATTGGAGAAACCGCTCCTCATCTGTCACGGCATGAAAGATTCGAATGTCTTTTTCCAGGACACCGTCCGCTTGGTGCAGCGCTTAATCGAGCTGGAAAAGAGTCACTTTGAAACGGCGATCTATCCGCAAGAAGGTCACACCTTCCAACACCCCGAAAGCTGGCTCGACGAGTATCGTCGAATCCACCGGCTATTCCGACAGAAGCTCCAGTGAGCGACCGCCACAGCGCTGACGAGTCAGCGCACGCGCTTTCACGACCCGCGCCCGCTTTTGGAGTGCGCGTGACTTGTCACCGCTTTCAATCCGCTTCTCCTCTTACCCGGGCAAAAGGCATTGCCAACAATCCCTTTCTCCGCCGCGCCCGCGCCGAATCGACAGCGCCGACTCGCCCCGTCAAATACGGGTAACCGTAAAACCCGAAAGGCTCGATCGGACTCATTCCATCCTTTTCGGTTGCTCAAGCTCCCCCTCCATTTTAGGCGGCAATCGCCATGTCTCTCCGGACCGATCACAGAAATAAAGCCGCGAAATGGAATGCTTAAGGGCATTTCCGTCGGCCCAAAAGGCATAGAATTCGGGATGGGCATTAATCGGACGACGGACATAGGTGTGATTCCTGGGGCTCTTTTGGGTAATCCGAGCATTCCGGCGCCATGTCTTCCCGCCATCGCTGCTCAGCCACATCTCGATCTCGCCGCCGGCACAGTAAGGCTGAGGTCCGGGCTCGGTCGGGGCGATGACACGCCACTTTTGAGAGGATTCCACATACAGCGATCCCATATCATAATTGTGATCGGACCGCGTGACGTTATGGAAGTCCCATTGGTCACCCATCCAATGGGCGATCGTCCAGATTCGAGGATCGTTCTCGGGCCCGGATTCGAAACCGCGGCTTCGCACCACCAAGATCACCGGGCGCCCCTTCGAGTCAAAATCGATGTCTTTGAGATAAACCAGCCATCCTTCCTTTTTGAAGTCGCGAATCAATGCGGGGTTTTCGGGAGAATCCAGAGGCGTTGTCAGCTTCTCGCCTTCAACTGTTTCCCAGGTACGCCCCCTATCC
Source organism: Verrucomicrobiota bacterium (assembly GCA_018610125.1). Lineage (GTDB taxonomy): Bacteria > Verrucomicrobiota > Verrucomicrobiia > Limisphaerales > JAHEOI01 > JAHEOI01. Next base: position 2,374 of record JAHEOI010000090.1, on the reverse strand, counting down.
GAGGACTGCATGTAGTAGAGCTGGGTTCGGGCATTGAGTCCCCCTTTCGGCGGATGCCAATTGAAAGCGGTGCCCCGAACCGCGCCGTCCTGAGAACTGATTTGATAATGCCCGCCAAAACCGGCGATCTTTTCATCCCCGCTCCAGTCACGACCGTCCATGCTCCTTGTGAAGTACATCTCCCGGCCCGCCGTGTATTTCGTGAAGAGAAAAAGGAATCCGTTGCCTTCGACATAGCGAGGTTGGGGATAGGTAAACTCCTTTTGCGTGACACGTTGGAACTCGTCAATCGAGTATGGCTCGGTGCTCTTAAAGATATAGCCGTCGTCCAGGCCATGCGCGCTCGCAAAGACCCATAGTATCCCGTCCTCATCAATCGCGATCACCGGATTGTGGTGCGCATCGGAAGTCCCCTTGTTCATTAGAAGAGCCGGCTTTGGAACCCGATCCGTCTCATGGTCGTAATAAGAGATCATGATTTGCAAGGCCTTCGGCTTATTGACCCCTTTTGTTCCCCCATACACAAAGAACGTTTTATTTACTTCGGACGCGTATTGGGCATGATGGCGATGCTTGGCACAATAAGTCCCCAATCCACCACTGTATTTATATCGATATCGGTCATCGGAAGGTTGATTGCTATACCAAATCCCTCGGTAACCTTCGGCGCGTTTCGGCTCGAATGTCTCACCGGACACGCCCGGAGCTTGCCATCGTGCGGTATGGCCATTGCCGGCAAGGTCCTTAACCCGGGCGTCCCCTGCCGACCGCTTCGCCCAATAGGCAATCAGTCCTCGAGACTTCCAATCCGGGTCGGAATGTTCCACAGGCCCACTCCCGGCAGTCGCGGTGGAGAAACCGAAAAGGCCGAGAAGCACTCCAACGGTAAGGATGGGGTGAAGCCGGGTCGACAAATTCAACCGACATCGGCTTTGCAATGAATCAAACGGCTTCGATGACATTAGTTCGCATGTGATCTTCATAAATGGTCAGGGATTGCGTGTTCCGTCTTTTGACCTGGGGCCGTTGGCCTTAACTCTCTTAAAACAAGCCTTATGGAAGGCGGTCAAGCTCCTTGAAAAACTGGATTTGCCTGGCGGGAGGTGCCGGCGTCGGTCCGATTCGGCTTGTTAACGGCCCGGGCTCGGTCCAACGAACGGAATTATCCCCAAACAGTCGGTTGTACCCCTCGCCCAAGTGCGGAGCCAAGATCTTGGCCTCTTGTATTCCGCCGCCACGAAAGCCGTCAACTCCCACAAAATCGCTGTAGAGCACTTGAGAGCTGTAATCGCTCAACTTCCATTTTGCCGGGCCACCTCCCATGGCAGAGCCATCCACTTCAAGCAGACGGGCCGGGAACGAGGACCTGACCTTCGAGCCGTCCCAACGGTTATTCGGTGCGTTGTACGCCAGCACTTCCCCTACTGTACGCTCCCGAGAGGGGCAATAGAAGAGCTTGGGCGAGGCATCAACCCCCTCCTCCAATAGCTTTCCAAGATTGACCGGCTCATCGTTCAACTTGAGCCAGTACGTCGTAAAGGACGACCCGGTCCGGACCACTAACGGAAGGAAATCGTCATTGTCAGAGGCGTACATCATCACTCCCATTCCGACCTGCCGGAGGTTATTGCTGCACTTGACGCGTCTCGCTTGATATTCGCCCTAGAGAGTGCCGGCAACAACATCGAAGCAAGGATCGCGATGATGGCGATCACGACAAGCAGCTCAATCAAGGTAAATCCGGAGGACTTAAGCTTAAGGGGCCGCCCCCCTCGTGACGATGCAAGTGGATGCGAAAGCATACTTAAATTATCGGCAACCAGCTCTATCTGGTCAACATCACGAACGAAGCGACCGGCAAGAGCTTCACAAGCTCATCGCCCCATGCCTTTCGCGATCTTTCCGCCTCGGCCACCAGCCATACGATCCTCCATTTCGGAGTCAGGGCCGACTCCGAGGAAGCAAGGGCATTCGATCTGGATGGGCTTTCCATCACGCCGGCGCCAGAGGAAGTCCCCGTTCCTCCGGAGATCGTCAGCCTCTCTCCGCTCAATCATGGCGTTCAAAAACCTGGCGCGGGTATCCAATTTGGCCTGTTTCCGAGGAGCCTCGGAAGGTCGTTCTGATGCAGCCCGCGGTCACGGCCGAAGGATTCGAAGTCTCGTTTTCAACCGAGACCGACGCGGAATACACCGTGCAGTACACGGAAACCCTGGGAAATGATAGCTGGTTCGATCTGGAGACAGTCTCGGGCAACGGCTCAACGCAGAGAGTGCAAGACCCGATGCTCGAGGCAGCGCACCGATTCTACCGAGTCGTTACTGAATGATCCTATAATGGGAAATCAAAAACGAACGTGGATTGTCGCTTTTTC
>JAHEOI010000089.1 GCA_018610125.1 Verrucomicrobiota bacterium | reverse complement strand
GAGGTCCCTAGTGTGCCGGGGAGGACCTTTCCCTGATAGGGACGCCGTCCCCGGTGTCCCACGCCACTCCGCCACTCCCATACTCCGCTGGCATATCCCTTGCTGAGAATGGCCTTTCGGGTGACAGTAGAGACTACTGCGCCGGATACATCTGAGAGGGTTATCTTGGATTGCCGCAATGCGGGTCCGGATGCATTTGATGATCAAAGCCGTTATGATTGATATGGATAGGATGAGGAAGCGACTCTGGCGCATGGCGGTGTTCGGGATGTGTCTGGGGGGCGTTTCAGGGTTGGGATTGGCTGAAGAGGGACCGGTGATTTTCAATGAGATCCACTCGGACCCGGTGGTCAAGACGCACCGAACGGAATTTGTCGAGCTCTACAATCGGAGTGCTTCGCGGATCGAGTTAAGCGGTTGGGGGCTGCGCGGCGGAATCGATTATGCATTTCCTGGAGGGAGTGCGATTGAGGCCGGAGGGTATGTGATTGTCGGGCCTCACCCGGAAGATCTGGATCGGCACTTCGATGTCGATGCCGTGGGGCCTGTCGAAGGACGGATTGCCAATGAGGGAGAAGACATCGAGCTGCGGGATCCGGACGGCAGCCAGATCGATGAAGTCGATTACGGGCTGGGCTTTCCTTGGCCGACCGTCGGCGATCCGCCCGCCAAGTCGATGGAACTGGTTCATCCGGGTTTCGATAACGATCTTGGCGGAAGCTGGCGTTCCTCCAAAACAGGGCCGACCCCGGGCCGGAAGAACTCGGTTTTTGCGGGTGAGCTGCCGCCGCGTCTTACCGATGTGACCCATTCTCCGAGGCGGCCCAAGGCGGGCGAATCGGTCCGCGTGACCGTGCGAGCGATCGACCCGGATGGGGTGGCCGATGTCTCGCTTGGGTATCAGCTTGTTGAGCCGGGTGCGTATTTTTCGAAGGAGGACCCGGAATTTGAGGAGCGCTGGACTTGGATTGCAATGTCCGATGACGGAGAGGGAGCGGATCCAAGGGCGGACGATGCCGTTTACACAGCCGAGCTTTCCGGCAGCCTTCAGCAGCATCGAAATCTCATTCGGTACCGTATCCGAGCCGAGGATTCCACGGGGATGGGGCTCATGGTGCCTTATACCGACGACCCACAGCCCAATTTTGCCTATTTTGTCTACGACGGGGTGCCGCCGTGGGAGGGGGCGATCGATCCGGACAGCCAGGACACCCGGAAGTCGGAGGTTGTTCAGTATGGGACCGATGTCATGCGCAGCCTCCCGGTCTATCATTTATTGACCGACAACGAGGATGTGATGGAGTGCCAGTTCCTGGAGGAATACCGTGGAAGCGATTACAAGTGGGAGGGAACGCTCGTCTATAACGGTGAGGTTTATGATCATGTTCATTATCGGGCTCGCGGTGGTGTTTGGCGATATGCCATGGGCAAAAACATGTGGAAATTCGACTTCAATCGCGGTCATCATTTCCAAGCTCGTGACGACTATGGGCGAGAGTACGACACGGTTTGGGATAAGCTGAATCTCTCGGCCATTATCCAACAGGGGAATTTTGGTTACCGAGGGGAGCAAGGGATGTTTGAAGCGGTCGGCTTCGAGCTGTTCAATCGGGTCGGCGTCGAGGGACCATTGACCCATTGGACTCAGTTTCGGGTCATCGATGATGCCGCAGAGCAAGGCGCAACGCAATATGATGGCGACTTATGGGGGATGTATTTGGTCGTGGAGCAGCCTGATGGTCGGCTCTTGGATGAGCACAAACTGCCCGACGGCAACTTTTATAAGATGGAGTCGTGGACCGGTGAGAAAAACAACCAAGGTCCGACCGCCCCTGCGGATCAATCCGACCTCAACCGGTTCCTGAGCACATATCGCAATGACAATCCCTCGGAGCAGTGGTGGCGTGAGCACCTCGATCTGGAGCGATATTACAGCTATCGTGCGATCGTTGAAGCGATCCATCATTACGACATCGGCAACGGCAAGAACTATTTCTACTACCACAATCCCGAAACCGGTGTTTGGAGTGTCCATCCCTGGGATCTCGATCTGACCTGGGCCGACAGCATGTTTGGTGATGGCAATGAGCCGTTCAAGGAACGGGTCCTTGCGCAACCTGTCTTCAATCGCGAATACCAGAATCGCCTACGCGAGATTCGGGATCTCCTCTTTAATACGGATCAAGCGTTGGAGCTGATCGACGAGCACGCGGCCGTCATCGACGATCCGGGCGGGGAGGGCTCCATGGTCGATGTCGATCGCCGGATGTGGGACTACAATCCGATTATGACCTCCGGATATGTCAATCCGAACAAGGCAGGGGAAGGACGATTTTACGAGTCCGGGTTCACGCGAACATTTCGAGGACTGGTCCAGAAGATGCGCGTTTACGTCGAAACGCGTGCAGGCTGGATCGATGAAAATCTCCTGGAGGAGTCAAAGATCCCGAAAACGCCCGAGATCCGGCATGTGGCGCAAGGGGACGAGATTACAGCCAACAACCTCACCTTTCGCTGCTCCGAGCTTCAGGATGACTCCGCCGGGTTCGGCGCAATGGAGTGGCGGCTGGCTGAGGTGACGCCGGAAAACGCGCCGGCATTCGATCGGGATAACCCGCACCACTATGAGATTAATTCCGATTGGGAAAGCGGTGAGCTCGGGACGTTTGCACCGGAAATGACGATCCCGGCGGGAGTCTGCGAGGTGGGGCATACGTACCGCGTGCGTGCCCGGATGAAGGATGACGACGGATGGTGGAGTCATTGGTCGGAGCCGGTCGAATTCAATCTCGCTCAAGCCCCGGATGCGGAGACGGTCTCCGAGAGCATTCGTGTCAGCGAGCTGATGTACCACCCTACCGACGACAACGGACTTGAGTTTATCGAGCTGGAGAATACCGGCTCGGGAACCGTCGATCTTTCAGGGGTCACCTTCACTGACGGAATCGATTTCAGCTTCCCGATTGGCTCGAGCGTCGCGCCGGGCGAGCGGTTTTTAGTGGTCAATGCCGATCCGGCGGAAGATTTTCAGGCGTTTCGAGACCAATACGGGCTTGAGGATGAGGTGTCGATTTGGGGGCCGTACGACGGGCGGTTTGACAATGGAGGTGAGCGGGTCGCTCTTCGATCGGCGCCGAATGGGGAGCTGATTGCGGAGTTTGGGTACAGCGACGATCGTGGATGGCCATTGCCGCCGGACGGAGGAGGGCATTCGCTGGTGCCGAAACAGGGCATGGAGATCGACCAGACCTCGGGCGGGCTGAGCTATGGGCGAAACTGGCGTATTAGCACCTTCCTGAACGGATCTCCCGGCGAGCACGACCCCGACCCGTCCCGGACGGTCATGATCAACGAGCTCCTGGCTCATACCGACTTTGATAATCCGTCGTTCCCCAACCGTGACTCCAATGATTGGATTGAGCTTTACAATGCCGGCGACAGCGAGGTCAATCTGCAAGGGTGGTTCCTGAGTGATTCCTTGGCGGATTTGCAAAAATGGGCTATTCCCAATGTGACATTGGCTTCGGGGAGCTTTGTCACCTTTGATGAAGTGACCGGCTTTCATCCCTCTTTGGATTCCGGATTTGGACTGGACAAGGCGGGAGAGCAGCTCTTCCTAAGTCATTTCCCCGGCGGAGGCCAAGATCGCGTTGCCGATTCGGTCCGCTTTGCTGGCCAAGTCAATGGGATGTCCCTCGGACGCTACCCTGATGGCGGACGTTTTTGGTATCCACTGGAGCCGTCTACCGAGGCTCCGAACGAGAGCCGTTCTTCCATTTGGGATGGGGTCGTGATCAGCGAAGTGATGTACCATCCCGATAGGACGCTTCCCTCTGCGACGAGCGACCAGGCGGCCGAATTCCTCGAGCTTTCGAACACGCGTGATCAGCCGTTGGAGTTGGGCAATGCCGAAGGCACATGGCGCCTGCGAGGCGGGGTCGAGTATACCTTTGGCGACGGGATAACGCTTCGAGAGAATGAGGCGATCCTGGTGGTCGGCTTTGATCCGGGGGACACACTGCTTTTAAGCGAATTCCGCGAGGCCTATAGCATTCCCGAGTCGGTAAAGGTTGTCGGACCATATCAAGGACGACTCTCGAACAATGGGGAGCACTTTCGGCTGGAGCGTCCGCAAGCCCCCGATGTGCAAGGCGGTTCGGTCTCATGGGTGATTGTGGATGAATTGGCATACAGCGATCAATCGCCATGGCCAAGCGAAGCCGACGGAAATGGGGGTTCGCTCCAACGTCGTATGAGTGACGGTCCGGAACTGGCGCGTGGGAACGATCCGACAAACTGGGAAAGCGCCGAGCCCTCGCCCGGGACGGTCCGGGAAACGCCCGAGGACAGTGACGGCGATGGCATGCCGGACAGTTGGGAGGAAGAAAACGGCCTTGATCCCGACCTCGCGCTCGACGCCGAACGGGATGCCGATGGTGACGGGCAGTCCAATCTTGCCGAATATTTCGCGGGAACCGATCCGCAAGATCGCGAGAGCCACTTGCGGATCGAATCGGTGAGGATTTTAGAAGGGGAGGGCTTGGTCGAGATCCGATTTGAGGCCAAGGCCGAGCGTGCGTATGAGCTGCAGGCGAGCTCGAGCCTCGGGACCGACACGAACTGGAGCAGCGTGGCAACCATCCCGAGCGGTTCGACGACGGAGATCAAGGGCGTAACCGATGACTTCGGACCAACCGAGGAAGCCCGCTTTTACCGCATCAGAGTCGATCGTGAAGAGGTACGCTAAGACGAAGGATTGTTGCTTTGCGAGGGGCATTAACACGACAGCGAGAGTTTTGGATAACCATTGCCCGAACCGTCCACAGGCAAAGCCTTGTAACGACCGCTGAACAGGTGACCGGAGAGTTTGTGCCGGTGATTAAACCGGATGGTGTAAGTTCCCGGAAACCATCTCATTCCCGCAACCAAGTTGGGCTCCGGGGTTTCGGCGACCAGATGAAAGTGATTGGTCATTAAGCGTGCCTGCCAGCCCGTTTTCACGCAGACCCAAGGTGATGAGAAAGTCATGATGGTCGTTATCGTCTCGGAAGATGGGCTCCCGCCGGTCACCACGGTTCATCAAGTGGTAAATTGCCCCCGGATATTCGATCCTCAGCTTGCGCGCCACGACCTATCACCTAGTTGATTCCGGGAGATTAGTCAATAATAAGACCCCACGTCCCCGAGGCAGCGCGCGAAGTGCCGCATGAATGGCGGGATTGCTGGACTTCGGAAGGCTTGGAGCCCCCTCCGGGTTATTCCAAATTGAATGGGCCCAAGTTCCGGTTGGGGGCGGTTACATAAGGTCACTTACCCAGCGGATGCTGCCACCGCAATGACTTGAAACGCGCAAAATCGGCGTCTGTAGTGACCCACGTACAGCCGTGCTCAATGGCAACCGCCGCGTGCTGCGCATCGGCCGCCAGCTTGCCTGTTGCGTTCGTTTGCCGACACAGGTCTTCCCAAATTTGGAGATGCCTGCGACCCGGCGTCACAATCCGGGCATTGGGACACATCGTCAGTTCATCAATGAATCGAAAGACTTCATCGAGAGTGGAAGGGCGCCGGAAAATTCGACCATTGGTGACAATTCGCACAACGCCCACAAGGGACAGAGCCGATAAGGCGAACGGTTCCTCCCCCATTGCCAAATCTGTAAGCCACCGGGCGTAGACAGGATGCTCGACGTGGGAATCTCGTCGGTGGGCGTAGATGAGGACATTGACATCGGGCATCAACATCAATGATCGAGTTTTGCCCTCCAACTCCGGTCATCTTCATCGGTCTCGAGTCGCCTTGGCTGGTCGAGGTTGATGCCTTCCAACACCCCATCTTCGCCCACCGTAATCAGCCGAAACAACCTTTCCTGTTCGGGCTCATGCCGCTTGAGGGTGTCGTCAAGAATGCTTGCAATAAACGAGCTGACACTCTGGCCTCTAGCCGCCGCGCGTCGTTGCACTTCCTCGGCCAGGTGATCATCGAGCGAGATTGTCGTGCGCATATGAAGAGAATACAATAATTGCATAACTGCATCAATTATCTTTCTTCTTCGCGATGGCATGCGATTGATTTTCCTGAAAATGTCCAAGACAGGATTCGCACGCAAGTCGGGGGACACCGACACCCCCCCGTCGGAGAAAGAGCACCCAGCTACCCCGTGG
>JAHEOI010000088.1 GCA_018610125.1 Verrucomicrobiota bacterium | reverse complement strand
GCCTCGGCTCATCCGGGTTGCTGACATCAATGACTTGAAGGCCTCGCAACTGATTGAAGAAAAAGAGCCGCTCACCTTTTAATTTCCAAATATCGGACTCAACCACTTGACGCGACTCGTCCGATTCCTTGTCGGATACCCGCTTTTGTGGCTCGTCCGCGATCTCGGGAGCCAGAACCTCACCCCGAAAGGCGTCTTCCGGACCGCCGGGCGAAATCGGCCCTTTAAACGAAGAAGTCCCTTCGTAAAACGACAACGGCAAAGGCGCATTGGGAGCCGCACGAAGGCGAAAGATCTCCAAGGCGGCTGACAGCGAGACCCGAAAGGTCACTTCACCGCCGGCACCGTCAAGGTGCCGGACGGCTACCGGCTCCCATCCCCCCTTATCGATCCGCCGGCGCGCTTCAAGAACGACCTCCTCCAAGCCCGCGGGGATCTCTCCCGTAATAACAACCGTGCTCCCTTGCCGAATTGTGATGTCGGAGATCGACAACGGATCCGCCGAAGCATTATTGGCAAGCGAACCGTGTAATAGCAGCGCCGCGAAAGCGGCCACAGAGCCCGCCTTTCGAAAAGGAACCTCCAACCACTTGAATACGCTCATAGTCTCACACCGGTAAAAAACTCGTTCCAACAACCGCCTTGCGACCCTCTTGCTCTCGGGACTGGTCACAGTCCCCCCTCACTCTGGAATCCCTTACAATGAATAGCATACCGCGTGCCGCCCTTTTAAGCGAAAATTGATTCGCCCTTTCAGGCTTGGGATCAAGGCGTCTCCGGCCCGTGGCAAGGCGCAGCCAGCTATGGCTCCTTTATCCATTCCGCGAAGCGGAAATCAGCGAGGCGTAGACAGGGGAGACCGAATGCAATCGAAGGCCTAACCGCCCGCACACCTCGTTTGGACAGTGGCGACGCATCGCTCGGTTTTTCATTTCCCACGCCAATGCTTTCCGATAATGTAGGCTCAGAAACAGGGTACAAGGGCTTATGCAGCAAAGGCAGCGCACGTTTTCGTCAACACGGACCTGGGTCGGCTTCTTCATCGGTTTGGGGCTCGTAGGGATCCTGAGCATCCCTGCGTCGGGTGCTATCGGGCAACCGTCATCATCACCGCATCCGCGGCTGTTCGCCACGGATAAGCGCATTGATGCCGTTCAGGCCGCTATTCAGAATGAAGGGTCGCACCATCAACAGGCATACACGGCGATGCGAGCCCGAGTCGAGGCAAGCTCCCCGAATAACCTCGACGCCTATGGCGGAGGCAATTACGGCTACAGGCGCACTTGGCTCGCACGCGAGGCCGCCCTTCTGTCGCTGATTGCCAGCAAGCCCGAAGCCAAGAGCCGGTACGCCGACAAGGCTTTCGCAGCGCTACAAGCGGTTTTCAAAGGAGATCACCAGGACCGATACCCGCATCGGGGATACGGACTCTCCCGGGCGATGATGTCGATGGGCTTGGGGATCGCTTACGATTGGTGTTACCCGGCTTGGTCTTTGAAACAGCGGCGTTGGGTTAAGAAGAAGATCGAGCAGGCCTTGGACGCATGGCCCGAGTATGAGCATGCCAATCTGAAGGACGACCGAATCTCGAATTGGGTGGCGGTCTGCCGTGGGGGCGAGCTCGTATTAATGCTGGCCGCCCGGGAAGAAACCGAGCGAGGAACGCGGTATGAGCGCCTCAAGCAGGACCTGATCCGTCACATGGATAACGGCTTCGGGAGTCTTGGTGTTTCCCAGGAGGGAGCGGGCTATACCGAATACCCGGGAACGTTCCTCTTGCCGGCGATTTATGCCACTCAGCAAATCGGTGACAACGATCTCTCGGTCATTGCGTCGCTACGACCGTGGTGGAAGCTGGCCATGTACACCCACTCCTTTCAACCGCACTCCCGCAAATTCCTTCAAACCGGCGTCGCGCACTCAACAAACTTCGATGAGGGCTGGGCCAGTTTGCTTCTCAATCAAGTGCCGGATCCCCAACTCCCTCAATTCGTTTACTGGTACGATCGCCATATGGGGATTAAGGCTCCCGGCGAACCCCGGGAAAAATTTGACGCCGACCGTGCCGGCACCACCTGGGCGCTGCTCTACTATCCCAAAAAGGTTGAAGCCCAAGACCCGACAGGGATTTATCCGATCGGTATCGGTGACAATCGGGGCTATTATTTTTTCCGAAATCAATGGAAAAACGAAAATGATATTCTCGCTTCCGTAATGGCGGATACGGTCCACCATGGCCACGCGTGGGATCAACCGGAAGCGCTCGCCATTAATCTCATGGCCTTTAACACCCGATTCTTTGGAGGGCCCGGCAAGAAGCGCAGCGACAAGTTTTACAGCTCCCTGCTCGTCGATGGCGAATACAATTTTGAGCACGGATCACGCTACACCGGGAAAAAATCCCACTTTGAAGTCAATCGCCAAAGCGGCTACGCCATTGTCAAGGGCGGGGGCCTCTACAAACAGCTCGGCGTCAGTGAAGCCACACGCCACTTTCATGTGGATTTCTCACTGGAAAGCGGGCAAGCACTAATCACAACGATGGACCGGATACGCGCCAGCACAGCTCATACTTATACCTGGCAGGCGAATCTGGGAAGCGAACAAGGATCCGACGGCATCAGTATCACCCAAGACCGGGAAGCAGGTCGGCCGACCTTCCTTCTAAAAGGAAGGAACAACGGCTTTGTCAAGGGATGGGTCATTCATCCCCGAGAGTCATCGATCACCGATTCGGAAGACCCGCTCCAAATCAAAACCGAGGGCCAAAACGAGGAAATTTGGCTTGTCCTGTTTGTTGGCCAAGGGGTTCCCCCAAAAGCCAAAGTGTCAGGGAAAGGCCTCGAAAGTAAGGTCGAAATCACCGGGAAAACGGTTCAATGGCAAAAAGGACGACTCGAAATCGATTAGCGACCTCAATTCCATTGCCCCGTTGGGGCATTGTTCGAGAGCGCCAAAGGTGCGGATCAACATAGCCCAGGGTTTCACCCTGGGAACCGAAACGCAGACGAGCTCAAGCCCTGTAAGGGCGAGTCAGAGATGAGCATTTTCCGAACGGTATTAGCCCTAAGGGGGGCTGAGGGATCCCCATGGGGGTAAATCCTTGCTTCTCTCAAAGCCCAACATGACAAAGCATTTCAACGAGATCGACCGGAAAAATCGCTCAGTTTAGGTCTTCGTCTTCGTCTTCGTCTTCGTCTTCGTTGTCCTCTCCTTCTTCGTTCTCGAGCTTGCGCAACCGTACGTTTTTCAAGGCCGCTGTGGTACGCCATGTAGAGAGGCCAAGCGGCTTGGCGAGCTCTATGTCCGCTCGCACGCTGAATTTGCGATTCTTTAAAGGCACATCCACAAGCTCTTTCTCATCCAGCCAAGCTTGAATTTTCTTGTCCGTGACCTTCAACCGAACGTCGTACCAGCGCCCGGTCTCAAACTTCATGTAAGCCGTCGTCTCATTCGCCGAAGCATCGAAGCCATCTATGTTGGACAGCCCATAGACACCACCGCCCCAGCCGCCGATTATCAAGCTGCAAAACGAATCCTTCACCGGAAATGTCAGCCCACAAAAGAAGTCATAACCTTCCACCCGCTTCGCCTCGAGACGGATTTCATAATTGACCTTCGGATAATCTTTGGTCCAGCTCACGCCGGTCAGATTGAGGCCGGACCCGAGAATCATCTTCCCGTCCTTGACCGTTACATCACCATGGCCGGCAAACTTGCTGACCTCCCAGCCCTTTAAATCTTCCCCGTTAAAGAGATACCGCCACTCGTCCGAGGAATCGGCCGCAGCCGTTTTCTCCCGCTTCTCTTTTTGATCCGATTTCGCCTCTTCCGGCTCTTTCCCCCTCAAGTGGAAGTGAGCCGCTTGGGAGCAGAAGATCGCGGCAATCAGTGCCATCTGCGTCTTAAGCAACCGCCCGTTTAAACGTGGTCTCCGGTTTGACATAGTTCTGGTTTTCCTTTCCCTTTTCAGGAAACAAGTGTACTGTGGTTTGACTGCCAATCACAACCTCAATTTTCAGCAGCTTGACAAGACCTTCTTCCGAATGCCGTACGCGATTTCAGAAGGAGCCGAAAAGCAATTGAACCTATGCCCAATCTGATCGCCATCGTCGGACGTCCCAACGTGGGAAAGTCGGCCGTGTTCAACCGCATTGCCGGCAAGCGAATCGCGATTGTCCATGATGAGCCCGGAGTCACCCGAGATCGTGTTTCGGCAACGGTGGACTGGCATGGAGAATCGTTTGAGCTGGTCGACACCGGCGGCATCGGACTCCTAAAAGGAGAAAAGACAGACGATCCGATCACCAAGGCGGCATTGGTGCAGGTCCAGGTAGCGGTTGAATCCGCGCAAGTCATCATCCTGGTCGTCGATGCCAAGGAGGGACTCATGCCATTGGACCGAGAGGTCGCCGATCAGTTGCGAGAGGCCGGCAAGCCTGTCGTCATCGCCGTCAACAAAGTCGACAACCGAAGCAACGAGCCCGCCGCCGGCGAGTTCGATGCGCTGGGATTTGAGTCGGTCTGCCACCTCAGCGCCATGCACGACACCGGGATAAAGCCCTTGGTCAAGACCGCGTTGAGGTATCTGCCCGAAGCCGAGCAAGCAAGTGTCCCGGAATCCGGAGAAGGCGAACCTCCGATGTCGACACCGGAGCCGCTTAAGCTGGCCATTGTCGGCCGCCCCAATGTCGGTAAGTCCTCAATCATCAATTCATTGATTCGGTCCGACCGGGTCATCGTCAATGATATGCCCGGCACGACACGGGACGCGGTCGATGTCCCCTTCACCGTTGAAACCGAGGGACGCCATCAAGACTTTCTCCTGATCGACACCGCCGGCCTTCGCAAGCGGGCGCGGATCGGTGACAGCCTCGAATTCTACAGTGCCAAACGGGCCGAGACTTCGATCGGTCGCGCCGACTTGGCCTTGCTGGTTCTAGACGCGGAAATGGGCATCACCGAGCAGGACAAAAAGATTGGGGATCTCATCACGAAGAGAAAGAAAGCATGCATTGTCCTTGTCAATAAATGGGACCTGGTCGAGCCGCACCTTTCGGAAGCCCGAAAGGAAGAGCGCAAACGACGCAAGAAGCGAACGGGCCAAAGCACCGAGGCCGATAAGCCGATGCTCACACTGGCCGAATTCGGGGAATGGGTTCAAGAACAGCTCTTTTTCTTAAGCTACGCCCCGGTCATTTTCTCTTCCGCCAAATCGGGGTTCAATCTGGACCGGCTTCTTGAGGTCATCCGCTACGTCCAGGACCAATGGCAGCAGACGGTTCCGACAGCCCTGCTGAACCGGGTTCTTCATGAGGCCATCGAGCAACAACAACCGGTCAGCGTGACCGGCGAGCGGCTCAAATTCTATTACGCCACTCAGAAGCAAACCGCACCCCCCACTTTTCTTCTGTTCGTCAATCGCGATGAGCTTTTGTCCGAGGCCTATACCAAATACCTTGCTCGAGAAATCCGGAATGCCTTCGGATTCGAAGGCTGTCCGATAACCTTGATCGCCAAGCCCCGCCCTCGGGCAGTAGATCCGATTCGAGAAGACGAGGCAGGAAAAGTAAGCAAGGGAAGCAAGCCGACTGCCAAAGCCGGCATCTCGAAACGGTCAGGCCGACAGCGTAAACGATGAAAGCCGTTTTCGCCCGATCGGCACAGGGGCTCGCATGAGCCAATGGCTCTTAGAGACTTAGAGACGATGGAGCATGCTCCCTGGATAACGCTCCATTGCTAAGATATATTTTTTACGGCAAATGGCTGAGCTGCGAGAATCGGATTATGCCTGCGGCTGAATACCTGTTCGTTTATGGGACCCTTCGGAAGTATCCGGAGAGTCCGATGCATCGTTTCCTTCAGGCGCACGCTGATTATGTGGGACGCGGCTGGTTCCAGGGAAGACTCTACCGCGTCGGCGACTTTCCCGGGATGATCGAAAGCCAAGATGGCAATTATCCCGTTCGTGGTGAAGTCTATCAATTACAGGATCCGGAAACGGTGTTTCCTGAACTGGACCGATATGAAGCGTGTTCCCCGATGGATCCGGAGCCGACCCTCTTCAAACGTCGTCGACGAGAAATTCGTGTCGAAGGCTTGGGTCGCCAGAACGCTTGGGTCTACTTGTTTAATCATCCCGTAGCGTCACTGCCGGAGATCCCCTCCGGCGACTTCTTGAAGCCGGAGCAGTAGTTAAAAAGGCAAAATCCGTTTGCAGTTGAGCAACTTCTGCATAGCTGATACACGAATCCCCTGTCATTAATAAAGGCAATGAAGAGAAACAAAACGCGTTACGTCGTTCGGTAGGAGACACCTATGACAAAGATTTTCTACGTCGATTGGAACATGTGCGGAGGCGAGCAGCTCCCGGAGGATTTCGACCTTGAGGAGTTCTGCGAGGTGCTTCAAGGAAAGGTACCGGAAGTGGAGATCGTGCCGGTCACGGACCCGGATGAGACCGCATTGAACTTCGACCCTTCCCTGGTCGGGGAGCATGCCTTTGCCGAAGCGCTTGGAGAATACTGTCCGACGTTGCACTGACATGAGCTTAAGCGGGCTCGCACCTCGCTTGACACTTCTGACGCTCTTTCGCAAGCTGGAAAGCAGGAGCAGGGTAGTATGACCAGTGCCAAAATCAAAAGAGCAATGCTGTTGACGGTTGTCGGATTCGTCGGAGTCGGCAGCGCCTCGGTTGTGATAAGCTCCGAAGAGGATAGCTCCTCGAAGAAGGCTCCCATGTGCAAGACGACGCTACAGAAAGAGCAAAGCGCCAAGAAAACGAGTGATTGTCCCCCTTGCCCGGCCTGCCCTTAAATGAGGTAAGCAAGAGGAAGCCCTCAGCGCTCCGTTGATGAAGTCGCCATTGGAGAACCGAGTCGCGCTGGTTACGGGAGCCAGTCGCGGAATCGGGGCGGCTATCGCCAAAGCCCTCGGCGAAGCCGGGGCATCAGTCGCCATTAATTTTCTCAACCGAAGATCGGCCGCCGAAGCGGTGGCCAAACACCTTGATAGCAATGGGGCAAGAGCGATCTTGGCTCAAGCCGATGTCACCCAAAAGGGCGAGGTCGAGGCTATGGCCGGGCAGGTGGCCAAGGAGCTGGGCTCGATCGACATTCTGGTTAATAACGCCGGGGTGACTCGTCCACAGCCGGTGGAAGAGATTACTGAAGACGATTGGGATGAGCTCATCGACGTCAATCTGAAGTCGGCCTTCCTGGTTACTCAAGCCGTGTTGCCCGCGATGCGAAAACAGCAGTGGGGCCGCATTATCAATCTGTCGTCGGTGGCGGCCCAACTTGGGGGTGTGGTAGGCCCCCACTACGCCGCGTCGAAGGCCGGAGTGATCGGACTTTCCCACGGCTATGCCGCCATGCTTGCCAAGGAAGGGATAACCGTCAATGCCATCGCCCCTGCCCTTGTCGAGACAGGGATGGTGACCAGCAATCCGCGCGCCCGACCGGATATCATCCCTGTGGGACGTTTTGGCCATGTCGATGAAACGGCGTCCGCTGCCGTGATGCTCGCCACAAACGGCTACATCACGGGACAGACCATCAACGTCAACGGCGGATGGTACATGTCGTAGCGACAGATCCGTCAAGGCATGTCCTCACTCTCTTGGATGAGCGCCGATTAGCGGCTTGATACGTCATCCGACTCTGAAAGCCAGCCGCGCTCCTTCAACGCCTTCTTGGTGCGGGGTCAGTCAAAAACTTTTGACAGAAACGCGGCTAACAGACGGTGGTGTCAATATTCTTTGCCTGACCCCGAAGACTCATTACAATGGCGGTTGGAAACCGAAAGCATGAAAGGGCTTTTTTGTTATGAATCCGGATCCATTTGAAGCCGGCGCGAGCCAGTCCCGGCGTCAATTTATCAAGACAGCGGGAGTGGGGGCCGCGGCCTTATCGGCGCCCCCGCATTCCCTGATGGCGCAGCTTGCCGGCGAGCGGGC
>JAHEOI010000087.1 GCA_018610125.1 Verrucomicrobiota bacterium | reverse complement strand
GGCGCCAAGGTGGCCTTGGTGGAGCGGGGGCTAATGGGAGGGGATTGCCTGAACTCGGGCTGCGTCCCTTCGAAGGGACTCATACGAACCGCACGAGCGGCCGCGGAGATCCGAAATGCGGCGTTGTTTGGGCTGAAAGGCGACGGGCAAATCGAGGTCGATTTTGGTCGGGCGATGGAGCGCATGCGGCGGCTGAGATCGGGCATTAGTGAACATGATTCGGTCAAGCGATTCAAGGAGCTGGGCGTCGACGTTTTTTTGGGCGAGGCGCGGTTTGCCGATACGAGAACGGTTGAAGTGGCGGATCGGCGCTTACGCTTCAGTCGCGCGGTCATCGCAACCGGTTCGCGTGCCGCGGTGCCCTCGATCGCGGGATTGGAGGAGGTGAATTATCTCACGAACGAGACCGTGTTCTCCTTGACGGAAAAGCCTGAGCGTCTTGCGGTAGTGGGGGCCGGGCCTATCGGCTGCGAGCTGGCTCAAACATTTGCCCGATTCGGATCGCGTGTCGACCTGATCGAGTCGTTTCACGGGGTGTTGCCGAGGGAGGAGCGAGATGCTGCCGGCGTGGTCCAAGGCTCGCTTGAAAGGGACGGAATCCGGGTCCTTTGCTGTGGTCGGGAGCTTAAGGCAGCCAATGCCGAAAACGGTGGCATTCGGCTTCGGCTCGACTCTCACGGCAAGTCGTATGATGAGACATTCGATCAAGTGGTGCTCGCTGTTGGGCGTCGTCCGAATATCGAAGGTCTGGACATGGAAAAGGCCGGGGTTGAATTTTCCAAAAAGGGTATCTCGGTCAATGATCGGCTGCAAACGGCGAATCCGCGAATTTACGCGGCGGGCGATGTCTGTTCGCCGTACCAATTCACCCATGCGGCCGATTTCATGGCGCGGTTGGTGATTCAAAACGCGCTGTTTTGGGGGAGGACCAAGATGAGCTCGCTCGTGATTCCTTGGTGCACTTACACCACGCCTGAGCTCGCACGGGTGGGGCTTTCAGAGAAAGAGGCGAACGAGAAGGGGATTCCGATCGAAACGGTCACTCAAGACCTGAAAGAAGTGGACCGTGCGGTTTTGGATGGGACGACGGAGGGATTTGTGCGGGCCCATGTGCGGAAGGGAAGTGACCGTATCGTCGGGGCGACGATCGTTGCCGAAAATGCCGGAGACATGATCTCCAACTTAAGCTTGGCAATGACTCACAATCTCGGATTGAAAAAGCTTGCCGACACGATATTGCCCTATCCGACTCAGTCAGAAGCCGTTCGAAAGTTGGGCGATCGATTCAATCGATCGCGCTTAACACCATTCGTCAAATCGTTAATAGGCAGACGACTGAAGTGGATGCGATGAATTTGAGGCTCTGAGGGTGGCCAGGGGCTCTCCAAAAACCGGAGAGCTCCTTATTCCTTCCCAAACCGTGAATAGCGACGTAAGATAGTGGCCCATGAAGATGAGCGATCGAAAGAACCATAGCTGCGGAATTTTTTACGGTTGTGTGGCGTTGCTGGTGCTCGTCGTGGGGGCGCATGGCGCGAGGCAAGTCGGGCGAGCCGATGTCCGGAATTACGGGGCGGTCGGAGACGGTGAGCAAGACGACACGCAAGCGATTCAGCGGGCGGTGAATGCCGAAAAGGGGGAGGTTTATCTGCCGCGCGGGAATTATCGCATTTCCGATTCGGTTGTCATCGATTTAAGTCAAGTCGGACCAATGTCGGTCGAGGGTAATGGCACCGCGCGGATCGTCATGGAAGGAGCAGGTCCGGCATTCCGTTTTATCGGCACCCATGACGGCACCGCCAATCCGGACACGGTCGACTCCCTGGTTTGGAAGCGGGAGCGCATGCCGTTGGTGCAAGGGATCGAAATTGTCGGGAGCCACCCCGAGGCCGTCGGGATCCAGCTCAATGGAACGATGCAGGCCGTCATTTCCCGGGTGAATATCAGAAACGCCTTGCATGGGATCCATTTGACGGAGCGGAACCGAAACGTGATCATAAGTGACTGTCATATCTACGAAAATCGTGGGGTCGGCATCTATTACGACGATGTGAATCTCCACCAAAGCAATATCACCGGAAGCCATATCAGTTATAACGGGAAAGGTGGAATCGTCGTCAGGGCCGGGAACGTTCGCAATATTCATGTCGGGACCTGCGACATTGAAGGCAATATGGCCGAGGATGGGGAGCCGACCGCGAATATCCTACTCGACGCGCGTGGTGGATCGATTGGTGAAGTCTCCGTGACGGGCTGTACAATTCAGCATACCCACAATGCTCCCGAATCAGCCAACGTCCGGATCATCGCCAAAAGCAATGAACGACCTTTTACCTCGGAGCGGCGACATGGGAATTTTGTAGTCGCCGATAACGTGCTGTCGGACTGTCGGTACAACGTCGATATCCAAAATGCACGGGCGGTGACCGTCACTGGAAACACCTTCTGGATGGGCTATGATCGAGACATCCGGGTGCAAAACAGCGCTCACATCGTTGTCAATGACAATGTCTTCGATCGAAATCCCCGTTACCATTATGGAGATGGAAACGAGGCCAACCACGGCGCCCTGTTCACTGATTGTGACGGCGTGACGTTCAGCGGCAACCAGATACGGGGCACCGGCGATGTCATGGCGGCCTGCATCCTAAGACGCTGTGGCCGGTCGAATATAACCGGGTGCACGATCTTGGATTACCAAAAGCGCGGTCTCTTGCTTGAGGAAGTGACTCACAGTCGTGTCTCTGATTGCCTGATTCGTGATGATCGGGAGAATGGAGGCACAACCGTGCCGATTGAAGTCAAAGGGGGGAGCGGCAATCTGATTACCGATAATCTCTTTGAAGGCGAAGTCGACCGAGAAGAGGTCAACGCGGAAAAGTGAAAGGGTGTTGCCGGTTTTGGATTCGGCTGGAATGCTCGGCCTGATAGGAATGCCGTCCTCGGCGTCCATGTGCGGTCTGCAGCGGAGTGCGGTCCCTACCGCAACAGTGGTGGTGGGGAGGCAGACCGGGCGGTCTGCGTTACGGCATAGGCGCGTCAGTCCTTATCGGAGGCTTGGGCTTGACCTAGCGTGTGGGTTTGGAACCGATTGGAGCCCAAACGTTCAATAAAAATGGCTTCGGTCTGCTCTTTCGCAAGGATCAGCTCCCGGGATTTATCGGGTCCCAAAACCAGGCATGCCGTTGCGAGACCGTCTGCCTCCGCGCATTGGGGGGCGAGGACTGTCACACTTGCCAGGGAGGAGCGGAGAGGCCGGCCGGTGGCGGGATTGATGACGTGGGCATAGCGATTAGTGCCTGTTTGCCTATAACGGCGATAATCGCCGCTGGTGGCCATCGCGCCGCGACTGATTCGCTTGGTCAGAAGGGCTTTCCGACCTCGCGCGCCGGAAGACGGCTTTTGAATGCCGATTTGCCAGGCTGAGTTGTTTCGCGGGCTTCCCCGTGCTCGGAGGTCTCCGCCTAAGTTGATCATATAATCGCGGACGCCGTGCGAATTTAGGAGGTTGGCAAGCGCGTCGACGGCATAGCCTTTGGCGACCGCTGAGCAGTTGAGGCGAAGGCGCGGGTGGGACTTGCTGATTTGCGATGGCGTCTTGTGCAGCTCGAGCTTCTCGTGGCCGGTTGCTTTGAGGGCGTGATTGATTTGATGCTCGTTGGGCGGTCCGTTTGCCGGCTCCGGGCCGAATCCCCAAGCATTGATCAACGTCCCGAGGGTGGGATCGATTGCGCCGTGGGCTCGTTTTGCCAATTTGAGCTCGATCTCGAGGACCCGCTCGGCATGCTCGGGGATAGAGAGTGGCTCGGTACTCCGGTGTCGATTGAATCGACGGATCCAGCTCCCTTCGCGCCAATTTGAGAGCTGTTCGGAAATGGCCTCGAGCCGTTTCTCGACCAAGGTCTGCAGGCGCCAATGGGAAGCAGTCCCGCCCCGATAGGTGATGGAGTAAAAGGTCCCCATTGTCGATCCCGAGATCGACTGGTCCGTCGGTCGCTGCGCCAACCGGGCGATCACCAGCAAGGCGGGCAATCCGATTGCGATGCTGACAAACGTAACCGGCCTTTGCGTGAATTGCTTAATGAGCTTCGGCAGGTTCATTGGGGGCGGTAAAGCGTCATCTCTCCTTCGCGCCCGGCGTCATCCCACTGGAACCGTGTCGCCGCAGTCACTCCTTGCTTCCATCGGCTCGCTCTACCCGAACAAGGATCTTCTCGATTAGCCGGTTTGCGGTCGTCAGTGCTTGGAGGTCGTAGTGAATATTGCCATCTTGCTTACTGCTGCTGCCGCCATGACCGATGCGATTCATGAGATGGTACTTTGCTTGGTCTTCCGGTTTGAGGTGAGTCGCGTACACGATGGAAGGTTGGCCGAGGCCCGGCTTCATGTATCCGGAATGACTCGGCTCATGGCTTGAATTGAAGAAGTCGTTGGGATCGTTTGGGGCATTGACTTCCACGTAGAGATTGAATTGGTCGGCATCCGTCTCGAGATAGCTGTTAAGCGAGAAGCTATGCTCGGGAGTGGCCCCGGAGTAGGCATTGACGTCGCCGTCAGGGGAGATGCCGGTCTTTAAGGTGTATCGGTGACGCCAGATCGGAAGCACATCAACCCGGTCGAGCGCATGGTCGCCCCATTCGAGATGTTCTCGGAATGCGACTTTTTCGGATAAGAAGAGCGTCTCAATGAGCGAGCCGTTTTTGCTTTCGGCCCATATCGCGATCTGCGGTCGCGAGCCGGAAAACGGGCCGCCGGCACGCTGATAGTTTTCCGGAAAGGCGGGCCCCCATTCCAGCTCGATCAGCAAATTGGCCGCTCCCTCGGTGGCACGCTTGACACGCATTCCATCCTTGATCGGCTTAAACACCGCCTTGGGGTCCGGCCTGAAAATCGTTGCGCGATGTTGTGCCTCGTAACCGATGCCGATGAACTGAGAGACAGGCGGCCATTTCGACAGTGCCGCAGCCAAGAGAAACGCCCAAAGCCCGACCACGCTGAACAACATTTTCAACGGCACGGTGCGCCTCGCGGCACCTTTCCGTCGCTTGATCAAGACTTTTAGAAAATATTGCCCACGCGAAAGCAAGTGAAGGCCGACCAGCGCCAACACGCCGAAACCAAATGTGACATGGACCCGGGTCGTCACGAGCGAGAACGGAGCAAAAAATGAGAGGAGCCCGGTGATCCCGAGGGTCAAGAAAAAGAAAAGCAGAGCTATGTTAACGAAATCTCTCAACGCGGCGTGCTATAACGGTCTGGGTGGCGTCTAATGCGGTCCAATGCAATGCCTCGCCAGATTCCTTTTTGATCGTTTGTCAGCGGTGGACCGTCATATCCATACTTGCATTGGAACGTAGCCAGCCCGTCCGCTTGAATAAAGGAAAAACTCGTGTGGAAAATGAAATCGCAAGAAACTGCGTCCCCGAGGTCCAAGAGCGGACCGCAGCGGAGTGCGGTCCTTACCGCAACAGCGGTGGCAACAAATTGTATCGTATCCGATGGTCAGGGGAGTAGGGTCTTGACAGGGAAGGGGCGTTATGACGGAGCGAAATGGATCGATTATTGGGTTGTGGGCTTGGGCCCTGTATGACTGGGCGAATAGTGCGTTCCCGACGGTTATCCAGACATTTGTCTTTGCCGTTTATTTCAAGCAGCGGGTCTCGGCGGAACAGATGGGATCCGTCCAGTGGGGGGCTTACCACCAGTTTGGCCGGACTGATCGTTGCGGTGTTCGGACCCGTTTTGGGAAGCATCGCGGATCGGAGCGGACGGCGAAAGCCATGGATCGCGGGCTTTACTTTGATCTGTGTGGCGGCGTCGGCCGGACTTTGGTGGGTGTTGCCGTCACGCGAGTATACGGTGCTTGGGCTGGCGTTGGTGATCATCGGGACCTTGGGCTCCGAAGGGGCGTCAATGGCAGTCGGCATGGACGAGCAAGGCGTCTTGGGCTTCGGGATTGCGATGAATATCATGGCGGGAACGGGGGCGGTCGGTTTCGCGTGGCTGGATGATTGGCTCGGGAGCAAAAAGACGATCGTGTTGGCGTTGATCGGGTTGATCGTACCGAGTGTCCTGATCCTGTTTGTGAGCTCGTCCGGATGGTTCTGGGCCTTGGGATTGACCTTGGGCATTTTTGTCGGTCCGACACAGGCGGCAAGCCGCACGTATATGGGACGTATCGTGCCTCCGGAGCTCTCGAATGAAATGTTCGGGCTCTACGCCTTATCCGGCAAGATGACGTCTTTCTTAGGTCCCTTATTGGTCGGAGGGCTATCGTATCAACTGGGTGATCGAATCGGGATGGCCGTTATCCCGGCGCTTCTTTTGGCCGGTCTTATTGTCCTGGTTTGGAGGCCGAGGACGTCGGGGACGACATCCCTGTCAGGGTAAGGTTGCAAGAAAGCGTGATTTTGTGGCACCCTCGCGCATCAGGGTGCCGGACAGGGCTCGGGGCTCGGTTATGCGGCGTATTTGTGGCCATGGGAGTTGAGCGCCGATTTGTCAACGGGTGCAGAGTTCGGTTGGCGACACGAGCTTAAGCCTGGGGCTCCGGCATGTGGCATGGAAAACGGATGAAATCAGGAGCGGGTTAATCATTATGAAAGTGAAAGGAATGAGGATTCGAGGTTCAAAGGGCGTTGATCGAAGAGCTTCGCGGTCCGGGGCATTCACGCGGGGCAGGGGGTTTCAGTGGGTGACCGGGCTGGTGGCCGGCGTTGTTGTCATGACATCCCCGATTTCCGGGAAGGGGGGTGAAGACGATTCCAAACGGCCCAATATCATCTTCATGTTCTCCGATGACCACACGGCTCAAGCAATCGGGGCCTATCAAGGGGAGCTCGATTATGGTCTCAGACTCGAGAATACGCCGACTCCCCATATCGACCGATTGGCAGAAGAGGGGATGCGCTTTGACAACGCTTTTGTCAGTAACTCGATCTGCAAACCGTCACGCGCGGTCCTACTGACCGGGCTGCACAGCCATCTCAATGGTGTCCCGACAAACGGAGAATCGATCGATCCGGGACTGCTGACATTTCCGAAGATCCTGCAACGGGCCAACTATGAAACGGCCATCGTCGGGAAATGGCATCTCGGGACTGCCCCGCAAGGCTTTGATTATTACGAGGTGCTGCATGGTCAGGGACCTTATTACAATCCGACGATGCGAACGCCGGATGGGGATGTCGCGCGTCACGGCCACACCAGTGAGATTATCACGGAGCGGGCGATTAATTGGCTGAAACACCAACGGAGCAAGGATCAGCCGTTCATGCTGATGTTCAATCACAAGGCGCCTCATCGGAATTGGCTGCCGGGACCCAAGCATCTTAAGGATTATCAAGACCGTGATGTCCCCGAGCCGGACACCCTCTTTTACGACTACTCCGGCCTGGAGTCGCCGGCACACCGACAAGACATGGAGATCGCGACCACGATGCGATGGGGATGGGACCTAAAGGTGCCCAAGAATCCGGCTTCAGGAGAACCGGCCAACGGTTGGCAAGGTCTTATCAACCGTAATAATCTGACCGATTCCCAGCTTGAGACCATTAAATCGGCTTATGGCCCCGAAAACCAAGCGCTCTATGAAGAGTATGAAAGCATGACAGAGAAGGAGCGCGTTCGTTGGCGATACCAGCGGTATATTAAAGATTATCTCCGGGTGATTCGGGGGATTGATGACGGGGTTGGTCGATTGCTGGCGTATCTCGAACGAGCCGGCTTGGCTGAAAACACGGTCGTTGTCTATTCCGGCGATCAAGGCTTTTTCCTTGGTGAGAATGGCTGGTTTGACAAGCGTTGGATCTACGAGGAGTCCCTGCGGATGCCGTTTATCGTCCGGTGGCCAAAGGAGATTGAAGCGGGGTCCGTGGATAAGCACCTGGTGCAGAATCTCGATTATGCTCCGACGCTGTTGGACTTGGCGGGTGCCGAAATCCCCGAAGCGATGCAGGGCAGCTCTCTAGTGCCGTTGTTGAAAGGTAAATCGCCGAGTGACTGGCGGGATGCGGTCTATTATCACTACTACGAAGGCGTTGCGGGACCGCATGATGTCCGACGGCATTATGGCCTGAGGACCAAGCGCTACACCCTGGCGCATTATTACAAGGATGGGGTGTGGGAGCTTTTCGATCTCAAGAAGGATCCGGAACAGCTTAAGAGTGTTTACGGTAAATCGGAATACGCGGCGGTACAGCGGCGGCTGAAGCGGAAGTTGACCGAGCTTCAGGAAAGATATGGCGACGACAATCCTCAAGAGCCGGTCAGCGCGATTGTGGCACGCCAGCGGATGGAGCAAATCGAGTCCATCGAGGTCCAAGAAGTGCTTCGACTCCAGAGTGGGGACTCCGAGGCGCCGCAAAACCTTAATCCATCGCTGAAGCCGTTAACGGTCGGAGCGTGGGTCAAACCCGCGACGAAAAACGGGGCGGTCATATCACGCGGTGGCGCCTCGTTGGGATACATGCTTTCAATCGATAACGGCAGGCCCGCCTTTGCCATTCGTAGCAATGGGGTCCTCAAGCGAGTGGTCGCCGATCAGGCCCTGACCCTCAATGAGCCGGCACATCTGGTCGGCCTCTTGGATAAAGAAGGGAGATTGCGATTGTATGTCAATGGGGATCAGGTTGCCGAGGGGCCTGGCCACTTTGTTGGCTCCAATCCGAGTGATGGCCTTTCAGTGGGGGCGGATGCCGGCTCAAAGGTGGGAAGCCAATCCGGCAATCTCGAGTTTGAGGGAGCGTTACGCGATATTCGCGTGTATTGGGGTGTCCTTGGGAGTCAACGGATTAAGGATTGGGCAGCCAAAGCCCCCGAGCTCGAATAGCGCGCGGCTCACAATCTCCTGGCCGATAGGGACGTCGTCCGCGACGTCCCGCGAACTGGGAACGAAGAGGGGAGTTTTTCGCCCGCGAAGTGCGCGAAGCAAAGGATATCGATGGGGGAAATGGTACGGGGCGTCCTGGCTCAGGTTTTTTTCGCTATCCTAGGGAGACGTCGAGGATCATCATGGTGACGAACCCCATCATGAGCCAGATCGTAGCGAGGTCGACATTGCCTGCCCTTTCCGATTCAGGGATGAGCTCTTCGACCACGACATAGATCATGGCGCCGG
>JAHEOI010000086.1 GCA_018610125.1 Verrucomicrobiota bacterium | reverse complement strand
GACGTCTTGAGCTACGGCCAGCGTGATCGGCGGTGGTGTCATGGCAATTTTCAGCATTTCTGGCTGATCTTCGGGGACAAGATGCGCTTCGGCCATCGCCTCTTTTTCGCCAACGGAATCCTGGCTTACACTTTCAGCCTGTTGATTCTTTTGCTGGTGGGGTTGGGCTTTGTCGACGTCCTCTGGCGTGGTGGGTACGAATTCGATCCAAAACTCTTTTGGTCCTTCGTCGGGTTCTTGGGCTTTGTGATGGTCTTTCCACGTCTTCTTGGTTTGATCCGCATTTGCAAGGATCGGGGAGCTCCATTGCTGCGGGAGGCCGGCTCCACCGGTGTGGAGTTTTTGATTTCGCTATTGGTTTTCCCCCTCCTCTTCTACATGCACTCGGTCTTCATTTTTGGAATATTGACCGGAAATGAGGTGCGGTGGGAGAGTCAGCCGCGAGGCTGGACCGGGATCGCCTGGAAAACCGGGACAAAGGTCTTCTGGGTTCCTACGATACTGGGAGTTGGCGTGACTTACCTATCGGCAATACTCACCTCGTCGTTCCCTTATTTCATGACGCCGATTCTGTTTAGCTGGGTCTTGGCAATTCCAATAGCCGTGATTGCCTCCAGCCCGAGGCTCGGGAATCGACTGGTGCGGACGGGGTTGTTTCCGGATGGCTTGAGCCCCGAAGAACAATCCGTTCTGGAAGGGAAATAACATTTCCACTGGCGGAAGACCATGCAAGAATTCGGAAAAACCGTTGTCAAGCTTCCCTGGGGCGGATGCGCCAGCACGGATCCCGATGAGGTACAGTCGCCACGCGCGCCGGTGGCCAAATGGGCCTATCGAGTTGTCGCGGTGACCATATTTGCTTCAAGATCTCAAGCAGCGAGGCTTGCTCGAAGACACGCTTGTTTGGTGGGGCGGGGAGTTTGGACGCAATCCTTACACTCAGGGACAGGATGGCAGCGGGACCGATCACAATCCTGATGGGTTCTCTGTCTGGCTGGCCGGTGGCGGGGTGCGAGGCGGTATGGCGTACGGTGCGACCGATGATTTCGGCCATCGCGCCGTTGAAGACCGGGTTCACATGCACGACCTGCACGCCACCGTGCTGCACCTGCTGGGGCTGGATCACAAAGAGCTTACGTATCGTCATGCGGGACGCGATTTTCGCTTGACCGACGTCCATGGCCGGGTGGTGCGTGACATTTTGGCCTGAAATGGGCTTGGATTCTCCTCCGTGATAGGGACGTTCTCCCCGGAACAAGCGCTTTGATTCCGATGACCAAGCTTGCCTGAAACGTTTGTTCCGGGTAGAACCACCCTCACAGGGCTTTCATCGGCAATATCCGCGTCCATCAGCTTTAAACAGCGGTTAAGAATCTTCGTTTTTTGCCTTTTTGCGGCTGAACGGTTATCTCTTTTTGTCCTTGTATGAACGTGAGCCGAGAGGGTTAAGATTGAGTTATGTATTTTCCTTGTCCAGTTCGTATCTCAAGGTTGGGCGGCGCAATAGTGCTCCTAATGGTCGGCACCTTATTGATGCCGAAGGGCTCGCTCGAGGCCGGTCCTATTCCCGAGCCGGCGCACGATCGTCCATATTTCATGCCGGATTCGAAGCGTCGAGATATCCTTGAACGAATAGAAGAGGAGAAGTGGGCCCGCCGGGAGTATCGCCGCATCAAAAAGCAGGTCGATTCGGCTTATGACCTGATTGGCACGCCCCAATTCAGTCGTCGGGTCGGTCGGGAAGAAGGTTTTTGGGCGGCGTTTTTGTATGCGCTAAAAGGGGAAGAGCGCTGCTTGGAAGTCGCCAAAAGGTGGCTCTTTAACGCGTATGGCTCCGAGGCACGTTTTACCAAGCGAGCCAAGAAGGCGCTTGATAACCCGGACTATTGGACAGGAAGTGAAAAAGGGGTGCCTTGGTACCGTCTCGATATCAAAGGCTATGTTGCTTACGACTGGATCCATAACGGGTTAAAAAAGGAGGATCGCGAAAAGCTCCACGCGTTTTTACGTTTGCAGACGGAATACCGTATGGCGTGCATGGATTCCTGGGGAAGCACGCCAAATCTGAATTTCAAGCCGATCTTTATGGTTGCGTTCGCCGGGATGGCCCTGCGTGATGAGCATATCCTCGACTGGGGCTGGCAACGCCAAGAGCGTCAGGGCAACTTCTACTCGATGATGGACCGGATGTTGAAAGATCAAGGTATCTGGCATGAAGCGACCATCTATGCCGTTTCTCACAGTGGCCTCTGGTGTGTGGAGACGATGGCCTTTTATCGGAGTCTTTACGAGGAGAAAGATTGGTTTCACCACAAGACACCGGGTGGGGGCAGTCCGAAGGGGATGGCAGACTATTACATCGATACGGCGTATCCGCTCGAACGAACAGGAAAGGGGAATGGGAGGATACGGGTGGCCAGCTACGGGGATGGTGCCACTTCGCCCCCTGTGGATTCCGCCGAGCACGATATCTTTATCGGGGGGCTCCATCCCGAGCCGGGCTCGCGGGTTTATCGACACTTGCGCGACGGGCTCATCATGGCCTATGCAACCTCCGGCAACGAGCGGTACACGCCATTTATCGGACTTTATCCGGACTATCGACCGAACCTTTGGGATCATCCGCCGCTTCCGGATGATCCTCAATATCCCAAGGCGCCCTCGAGTGTTTGGCCCGAGTTCGGCCTGGCGATGCTGCGTTCGGATGAATCACGGGACTACTTCACGAATCGGCAGGCGATCGCTGCATTCCAAATGATGACAAAGGATTATGGGCATGACCAACCGGATAAATTCCACTTAAACTTATTCGGCGCCAACCGGTTGCTCTATCCCGACTATTTACGCGACCAATATGAGCCCCGCACAATCGGCTGGACCTATACTTCGGCCAGTCAGAGCACGATGCTCGTGGATGAGCGGGACACCCAGACAGCCACCCCCAATATCCGCAAGGATTTCACACCCGAGGTGAAGTTTCTGGCGACGTCGGCGGAAGGGGTCTTTCGGCGGGTCGAGCAAACGCGGGCCTTGATGCTAACCGGACAGTATTTGCTCGACTTGTTTCATGCCTCAAGCTTGGTTCCACGGACCTACGATTACCTGCTCCATAGTATGGGACGCCCGACAGCTATCCGGCCGGAAACGTTTCCGAAGCAACAGAATGTCAGCGGTCGCTACTGGGCGCTGGATGATCCACAAAAGACAACGACCTCCGACGCTTGGTCGGTTGAGTTTGTGCTGGGCGAAGAGCCCCCGGAAGCGTCGCGACCATGGCTCGGCCCCGAGTGGTATGATCACGTCGCAAGATGCCGTGTCACAATGGCGGCTGAGCAAGCGACCGAAGTCGCCCACGGGACGTGGGGATCTGGAAAATGGATCGACCGGGCCAAGAAAGTTTATGAGCGTTACGGCGATCATGAGGAGGGCTGGGTCGAGGAGAGATGGGGCAGGCCGAAAGTAGGTATGCTCATTGCCCGGCGAGAAGAGGTTCGCGACACGGTTTTCGCCGCGACCCATGAGCCGTATGCCAACGATCAAACGCCATTGGTCCAGTCGGTGGAGAAATTGGCCGAGTCCGACCAAGCGGTCGTGGTGCGGATCGAAGCGGAAGATTTCACCGATTATGCCGCTGTCACCTGGGGCAACACCAAGACCAACTCCAAGACACGCCATGAAATGAGCGCCGGCGCTGCGGGCGATTTTGTTTTTCGCGGCTATGGCTGGCTTCGGATTCCGAGCGAGGGAGTCGCGGTGGCACGAGGTGGCTGGGAAGGATTTCGAATCCCGAAAGCGATCGATAGCCTGGTTCTAAACGGGAGACGTCGGGAGGTGAACCGGGAAGGTGACGAGACAAAGTTTGGGGAAATCCCGAGCGAGTTGGCTCCTGCGCGGCCGTCGCCATCCGAGCTCCCGTTCCCGATCAAGGTAACCCCCAAGGAGCCTCGCTTATCGCTGCCGGGCGAGGCGCCAGTGACCCTCAGATTGACAAACAGCCTTGAGCAATCAATCGAGGGACGATTTGAGCTCGATCTTGAGGAAGGCCTTTCGGCTTCACCGAAGACTCAAGCGATTGGACCGGTAGAGCCCGGTGCCGTGGCCGAGATTAATTTTAAGCTTCGGGCCGAAGGGGCGGAGCCGGGTAAGACATTTGCCGCGTTTCGTGTGGCCTATCGGTCGGTATCGAGCTCAACCCTTGTGAAGACCGGTTACGAGCGCCTTCCGTTGATCCTTGGACGCTCCATGACCCCGGATTATGCGCACGGGCTGACTCGCTTCGATTTTGAAGGCGCCAAGATGTCCGCTCGCCTCGAAAGCAGTGGGCTCGTGACCTACCTCGAAGATGCCGCCGGGCACGTGCGACTCAAAGGGAAACCGCTTTTCACGGTCCACGACCGGAAAGGCGTCCCGCACCTTGCCCCGAAGATTCCCGTTGTGGCCAACCTCTGGCCGGGCGTGCATACGACCATCGGCTCCGGCCATCGTCGTGACGGGTTTCGGCTTCGCATGAGCTTCAGAGGCGACCGGATCGGTTCGATGCGTTTCCATCG
>JAHEOI010000085.1 GCA_018610125.1 Verrucomicrobiota bacterium | reverse complement strand
CCCCGATTCGATCAGCGACTCCATGGTGCGCCCCCCGGTCCCGGTGGCATGAAAGACCAACACCTCGTAACCCTTTTGCTCCAGCAGCGATTTTGCGCTCTGAATGCAATCGGTCGTATTGCCGAACATGCTTGCGGCGATCAGCGGCTTCGTCTCCTCCTCCGGCATCGGAGCGTTCACCATCCCACAGATCGCCCCGGCCGCGCGACTGAAGATTTTTTTGGAGATACGGTTGAGGCCGGCGACGTCTACGACACTTGGCATCATAACCAGGTCGGTTGCCCCGACATATTGTGCCGTGTTCCCGCTGGCCAATGTCGAGACCATCACCTTCGGGAAGCCGACCGGGAGTGCCCGCATCGCCGCTGTGGCGATCGCCGTACCCCCGCCTCCGCCCAACGAAATAACCCCCTGGATCCGTGCCTCTTGAAAGAGTTGAGTCAGGATGAGCGGAGCGCCTCGAGTCATCGCCTCAACCGCTTCACCGCGGTCTTGCCGTTGCACCAGCTCATCCAGATCGACCCCTGCGGCCCGGGCAACCTCCTGTCGCTTCACATCCGGTTCAAGCTTCGGGACCTCCAAGACGCCGACATCGATGACATAAGGCTCATGGCCTTGTTGGCGAATCAGCTCAGCCAGAAAGGCGTGCTCCCGGCCTTTTGTATCCATCGTTCCAAGAATTCCTATTGTCGCCATAACCGGTATTTTAATGGATGATTTTGGCCAAAAGAGGCGTTATTTTCCAATGAAATACTGCTCGCGCTATCGGAAACGATAACATGGGAAGGACAAAATTTGCCTATGATGAATGAGGCCGGGAAGTTTTTGATGCTCGTTGGGATCCTTTTTGTGGCGGTTGGAGCATTGATTTGGTCGGGAATCGGCAAGGGCTGGCTCGGTCACTTGCCGGGCGACATCCACTTCAGCAAGGGCAATTTTTCTTTCCACTTCCCATTGATGACTTGTATCCTCCTCAGCCTTTTGCTGACGATTATCCTATGGCTGTTTCGGCGGTGAGAGTGTCAATTTTGACCGATTTCGGACCAAGAACCCCCTCACCTCAAGGGGAGAGGAAGCTCATTGCGACGCGATGGGCCCGGCCTGACAGGGACGTCGTCCCTGACGTCCGGGAGCGGACGGCAGCGGAGTGCCGTCCCTACCGCGATCGGTGGTAAGGGTCGCTTTGGACTGGCATTCGCTTGGCAAAAAGGACAGATTGAATTAATGGACCGTATTGAGCGGAATATTCAGGTTAGCTTTCGGCACCAGGTTCATTTCACACAGGATGTGTTTAGCCCGAAAAACTCGGTACTGAAAGACACCCTGACCGAAGGTGAGGCAGGAATCTGCCACAAAGCACTTGTGGTGGTCGATGCATCCCTGTTAAGCGGGTATCCGGAATTGACTCAAGCGATCGAAACGTATTTCGCGGCCTTTCCCAAAGAGCTGGAGCTGGTTTGTCCGCCGTTGGTCATTCCCGGAGGCGAGCAGGCCAAGAGCTCGTTCTCCCACGTTACCAAGATTCAAACCTACATTGACCGCCATCATATCGATCGCCATTCCTATGTGATCGCTGTCGGCGGCGGGGCATTGCTTGACATGGTCGGGCTGGCGGCCTCGACAGCCCACCGCGGCGTTCGACACGTTCGGATCCCAACGACCACCTTGAGCCAAAACGATTCGGGAGTGGGTGTCAAAAACGGGATCAATTCCTTCGATAAGAAGAATTTTATCGGGACGTTCACGCCCCCCTTTGCGGTGATCAACGACTTCGCTCTGCTTTCCTCCCTATCGGACAGAGACAAGCTGGGAGGATACGCCGAAGCAGTCAAGGTCGCTTTGATCCGGGACAAAAGCTTCTTCGAGACCTTGGAACGGGACGCCGAGGCGCTGCGGAAATTCGACACCGCAGCGATGCAACGGTTGATCTATCGATGTGCCGAGCTCCACCTCGACCACATTGCCACTTCAGGCGACCCATTTGAATTTGGAACCGCCCGCCCGCTCGACTTCGGCCATTGGTCGGCTCATAAACTGGAGCAGCTCTCCGATTACCGGATTCGGCATGGTGAAGCCGTGGCCATCGGGATTGCGCTCGATGTCATCTACTCCGGCAAAATGGGCTACCTCGAGGAAACCGCCATCGAGCGCGTCTTGAATCTGTTTGAACGCCTTGGATTCGAGCTCTATGTCCCCGAGCTGCTTGAATACGATGACAACGGGAAATTGGCTGTCTTAAGCGGGCTGGAAGAATTTCGTGAGCACCTGGGCGGCAGGTTGACGATCACCCTGCTCAAAGCGATCGGTCATGGCTTTGATGTCCATACGATGGATGGGGCAACCGTCATTGAGTCCATTTACGAGCTCCGAGACCGTTACCAAGAAAAAAGTGCCAGGAAAGAGGAAATTGTCGCATAACAAAGGGCGACAAGTCACTCCGATGGGCTTCCGTACCGTCCAGTTGAACTGCTACAACGGTTGCGATGCAACGGACCGTGGTGATCAACGTCGTGGGGCTCTCCGACTCCTTAATCAATGAATCGTCGCCAAACATTCAAAGGCTTGCCCGGCAAGGGGGACAAGCCCCCATTCGCCCTTCATTCCCTGCGGTCACCTGCACCGCGCAAGCGGATTACGTCACTGGAAAACGCCCGAAGGACCACGGCATCGTCGGGAACGGCTGGTACAACCGCGACCTTGCCGAGGTCCAATTCTGGAAGCAGCCGGATCGATTGGTGCAATCCAAGAAGATCTGGGAGGATCTGCGCGAGCAGGATCCTCAATTCACCTGTGCCAAGCTCTTCTGGTGGTACAACATGCATGGGGCGGTTGACTATTCCATCACGCCGCGACCGATGTACCCCGCGGACGGGCGTAAGATCTTCGATATCTACTCCTGGCCTTACTCGATCCGCACCGAGATCAAGCAAGACCTCGGGGAATTCCCATTCACCACGTTCTGGGGCCCCGCTGCCGGCTGGCGATCCTCTCAGGGCACATCGGATGCGGTCTCACGCTGGATCGCGGAATCGGCCAAATGGATCGAGAAACGCTATCAACCGACCCTGAGTCTGGTCTATCTCCCCCATCTCGATTACAATCTGCAGCGCCTGGGACCGGCCGACCCTCGGATTCAGGAGGATGTTCGCCAGATCGATTCGATCGTGGGTGACCTGGTCGATTTCTTCCAAGCAAAAGGGGTGTCCGTCGTGCTGCTCTCCGAGTATGGGATTTCGCCGGTTGACACCCCGGTGCACCTCAACCGGGTTTTCCGTGAACAAGGCTGGATCGTCGCCAAAGAAGAGCTGGGTTTGGAAATACTCGATTGCGGAGCGAGTCGGGCATTCGCTGTGGCCGATCACCAAGTGGCCCATATCTACCTGAATGATGCTTCTCTGGAGAGTGCCGCGCGTCAGGTAATCGAAAAACAGGACGGAGTGGAAAGGGTGGTCGGCCCGGAGGAAAAAGCGAGCTGGGGGATCGATCATCCCCGGGCGGGCGATCTGATCGCCATCGCCAAGGAAAATGCCTGGTTCACGTACTATTATTGGATGGATGACAAGCGCGCCCCGGATTTCGCGCGTTGCGTCGATATTCATCGCAAGCCCGGATATGATCCGGTCGAGCTCTTTGTCGATCCGAACCTAAGGTTCCCGCGCCTCCATGTGGCGCGTCGCTTGCTTCAGAAGAAGCTTGGATTTCGAATGCTGATGGATGTCATCCCACTCGACGCGACACTGGTTCAAGGGTCGCATGGCCGTTCCACCCCCGAATGGAGCGAGGCACCGGTCATCCTGACGGACAAGCCGGGGCTCTTGCCGCAAAAGCCGATCGAAGCCACGGAAGTCTATTCGCTGATCCGGGCTGCCGTGACGGGGTAGTCAGGGCTGAGGGCAGATACAGCAGACTGACAGCCTACGCTACGGGCAAGGGACCCGCAATCCGCCTCGCTTTTTTGCTTTAGCGTTGCTGCCGTAACGAGTCCTCGGGTTGTTCTTGCCGACTTTTGCGGTTATCCTACTCAAAAAAGGCGAGGTGTAGTATGAGTGACGTCACGGAGCTGGATACGGTCAAGACCCAAAAGGGGCAGAGTCAATTGGAGCAGTTGAAAGCGCTTACCACGGTGGTAGCCGACACGGGCGATTTTGGCACGCTCAAGGAATACGCCCCTCGGGACGCCACAACCAATCCTACTCTTATCCTGAAGGCCGCGCAAAAGCCGGAGTACAACCACTTGATTGACAAGGCCGTCGGGGAATTCCGCGGCTCCAATTTGAGCCGAGATCAAGCACTCCCAGCAATCTTGGATTATGTGCTTGTCCTCTTTGGACTCGAGATCCTCAAGATCATTCCGGGACGAGTCTCCACCGAGACCGACGCCAAGCTTTCCTTTGATACAGAGGCCCTAATCGATAAGGCACGGCACTTCATTCATCTCTACGAGCAGAACGGCATCCCGAAGGAGCGGGTCCTGATCAAGATTGCCAGTACTTGGGAGGGCATCCGAGCGGCCGAGGTGCTTGAGAAGGAAGGAATCAACTGCAATATGACGCTCCTCTTCTCGTTGCCCCAAGCCATTGCGTGCGCCGAAGCCAACGCAACCCTTATTTCCCCCTTTGTGGGAAGGATTTTGGATTGGTATAAAGCGAATACCGGCAAAGATTATTCCTCGGCTGAAGATCCGGGCGTCCAATCGGTCCGCACGATCTATGACTATTACAAGAAGTTCGGCTACAAGACCGAGGTCATGGGCGCCAGCTTCCGGAACAAGGGTGAGATCTTGGAATTGGCCGGCTGCGATCTCCTTACGATCAGCCCCAAGCTGCTGGAAGAGCTCAAGAACAGCCAAGAGCCCGTGGAGCAAAAGCTGAGCGAAAAGGCCGCGCAACAAAGCGACCTCGAACAACATCACCTCGATGAGAAGAGATTCCGTTATTGGCTGAACGAAGACGCAATGGCGACTGAAAAGACGGCCGAAGGAATTCGCAACTTCGCTGCGGACACCGTCAAGCTTGAAAAGTTAATCGCCGAAAAGCTTTAGGGAAGCGCTCCCTGATAGCGATATTCATTTCTTCCCAACCCCTAACGGGCAAATGCCTGTGACATGCGGGAATCGGCGCATAAATTTGCTTTCTTGGCTTGATGTTGCGAAGGTGGCCAAAGATGCATGACAATCCTGCCAATTGTTCACAGAGAGCTGAGGGAGAAGGTGCGCCATCCACGGACGAGCTGGTCCCGGGTTTCAGTGGCTTTGGGCGCCGTCCTCATGTACAGCTTGGTAAGCATTGCGACCGGCTCGGTTATTGCTCCTGTAGCACTTGGACGCGGAATATTCAGACTTTTAATCGTCAGCGGATTTCTTGCCTGCATTATCGCGGGAACCAGACTAACCAGTGATAGCCTCAGCAGTGAAAAGCGTGAGGGGACATTGGGCTTATTGTTTCTCACCGACCTCCGCGGCTATGATATCGTCTTGGGCAAGCTGGCCTCAAACGGACTGCTTGCTTTCTATGCGTTGATGGCCGTGGCCCCCGTTCTCTCAGTCTGCGTGCTTTCAGGGGGTGTGCGCGGCCTTGAAATCATGCAGGGCACGATCGGATTGCTCAACACGCTTTTCCTGGCAATGTCTGTCGGGTTACTGACGTCCGCCATCTCGGAAAACAACCGGCGAAGTGAGTCGGCCGCCTCATTGATTATTGTTGTGTTGTTGCTGGGTATTCCTATTCTCGCCCATTTCGCAGATCAAAACTTCAAACAGCTCCAGGCCGGATCGATCATCAAGCTGTTCGGTCTCAACTTTTTCCGATTTTCTCCAATCGGAGGTCCAATTTTCAGTGGCGACTTTTGGACGACGACCATGGTAACGCATCTGCAAGCATGGCTTTTCCTTGGGCTGGCAAGCTTACGCCTCCCCAAGAAATGGCAAGACAAGCCTGCCCGACATCCGAATCGCGGGGGAAGCGGACCATGGCATGCCTGGATCTATGGCGATCGTGAGACACGGGCACTATTGCGCCGAGAGCGACTGGATGTGAACCCATTTTACTGGTTGGCCTCACGGCAGCGGTTCAAGCACACCGCTGTTTGGGTCGTCATGACACTGGCAGCCGTCGCCGGCTTTGCCTCTTTCCGGGCCAGTGGCAATCTCTCCCAAGTCGATTCAGCAGCCCTTCTGGCACCGCTTATGTTAACCGGAGGCATGTGGTGCTTGATTCTCCATCTCTGGATTGCCGCCAATGCCGGAAATACGATCTTTGCAGCACGTTCCAACGGCAGCCTTGAATTGCTCTTGTCGACACCGGTCTCGGTTTCAGGGATTGTCCGGGGTCAATGGCTGGCATTGCAAAGACAATTTGGGAAACCGCTCTTGGCAGTGCTCTCGCTGGCGGTCGCCGTCATTGCCATCACCCTGCTCAGCGAAGAGCTTCCCAACGGCTGGTCGGATGAACGGGGAAAGGTCGTCTTCACGGTGGTCACAATCCTTGTCATGGTCGGGATCAATGCGGTCGCATTGGGATGGATGGGCATGTGGCTCGGGGTGCGGCTTCGCGATAGGCGACGGCTCACAGCCTCGACATTTTCCAATGTCTGGCTTCCCACTCTCATGATCACGACTCTCTTCAGCTTGCTTGGCTTACCGGAGCTATTTGAAAGTCTCGGCTTAACCAGCTTGACAGGATTCCTCATTTTCTGGCTCACATTTGGAAGCACCGCCGCGCTAATGCTTATTCTCTGGGCTCGCCGACAGATCCGGGATAATTTCCGTGTCATGACGGCACAGCTCGACGAACGACCGGATTCCTTGGGACGCTGGCTCGGAGAGCGATACGTCCAGCTCCGCCGCCGGCTACAGCGATAACCTTTTTTTTGCGGAGGCTATTGCCCCAAACAGAGAGTGAGAACCCTTCACCTCGAGTCCTCGCCCCTGCAAAAGGGAAGAGGAAGTTCACTGCGACGGCCTGATCGGGACGTCGTCCCCGACGTCCAGGAGCGGACGGCAGCGGAGTGCCGTCCCTACCGTGGTTCCTTCCCCCCTCTCACTCTCACTCTCACTCTCACTCTCACTCTCACTTTCACTTTCACTTTCACTTTCACTCTCTGGGGGCTCTTACACTCTTTCTGCATCGGCATGACCGCCATTCCCTCCTTGTCTTGCGGTCGGTCTTGACCTAAAACAAGAAGCATGTACCAGAAATACCATCGGCATGGTGGATTACGCGTCGGGCTCCTTTTGGCAGCGTTATGCTGGGTCTCCGGGCTTACTTCGATGGGTATCGCATCGGACGATTCTCCAAAGCCGCCGAAGGAACCGAAAGAGGCCAATCGCGCGAATTACCGCTACCCTGACGGCGTAAAAAACACCGAAGAGCCCGAAGCTGAGCCAATCAACGCCACAAAGGCACTGAATGGGATGACGCTACCGGACGGCTTTGACATCAGCCTGTTCGCCAGTGAGCCGGCAGTGGCGCAACCGGTGGCGATGACTTTGGACGATCGCGGGCGATTGTGGGTCGCCGAGTGTTACACTTATGAAGGTTCCGGCGGTCCGTGGGATTCACCGGTCAACGACCGAATACTCATCCTCGAAGACAGCGATCACGACGGCAAATTTGACAAGCGGACCGTCTTTTGGGATGGCGCGAAGAACCTGACCAGTATTGAAGTCGGCTTTGGCGGGGTATGGGCTTGCTCGACTCCCGAGCTTATCTTTATTCCGGACCGTGACGGGGATGACGTGCCGGATGGCAAGCCCAAGGTGCTTTTGAACGGATGGAATGACGGAGGGATCGGCCATTGCGTTTTTAATGGCCTCGAATGGGGACCGGATGGCTGGCTTTATGGCACCCAAGGGATCCAAGGTACCTCCCGAGTCGGCAAGCCGGGTACTTCCAAGGAAGAGCGCGTGCCTTTTAAAGGCGGTGTCTGGCGATATCATCCTACGAAGGAGATCTTTGAGATCGTCTGCCGTGGAACAACCAATCCATGGGGACTCGATTTTGATGAGCATGGCCAAGCGTTTTTCACCAACTGTGTCATCGGCCACCTATGGCACGTGATTCCCGGTGCTCATTACAAGCGGATGTATGGAGAGGATTTCACGGCGAATACTTACGAGCTGATCCAAGCCACCTCCGATCACCGCCACTTTGCCGGCGATGATTGGCAGGCTTCACGAGGCGGCCGGGGCCCTCATGACGCGGCCGGAGGCGGACACGCCCATGTGGGGGCGATGATTTATCTGGGCGATAACTGGCCCGACTCCTATCGCGGTTCGATTTTCATGCATAACCTCCATGGCAACCGGATCAATCACGATCGCCTTAAGCGTCGCGGCTCCGGATATGTCGGACAGCATGCTCCCGATTTTCTCCAAGCCAAGGATCCTTGGTTTCGAGGAATTTCCTTGCTGTATGGACCGGATGGGGGAGTCTTTATCAGTGACTGGAGTGACACGGGCGAATGTCACGACAATGACGGTGTCCATCGCAAGAGCGGTCGCATCTACAAGATCACT
This sequence comes from Verrucomicrobiota bacterium, assembly GCA_018610125.1. Lineage (GTDB taxonomy): Bacteria > Verrucomicrobiota > Verrucomicrobiia > Limisphaerales > JAHEOI01 > JAHEOI01. The sequence continues at coordinate 6,762 of JAHEOI010000085.1, read as the reverse complement.
TACGGCGGACCGGAGCCCGTCCGTTACGATGACATCGGAGCCCTGCCCGACAAGAAGCTCGTCAGCCTCCAGTTTCACGAAAACGAATGGTTCGTCCGGCATGCTCGACGGGTTCTCCAGGAACGAGCCGCTCGTGGAAAGCCGATGAGGTCGGTTCACAAGGCACTTGAAAAAGTCCTCAACCGACCTGCCAACGCAACCAAGCACTTACGGGCCATCTGGGCGCTCAATGTTACCGGCGGGCTGAGCACCGCAGACAAGCTTTCCCTTCTCGATCACGACAATGAGCATGTGCGTAGCTGGGGAGTACGGCTGCTCGTTGAGGAGAGGGACCCGCCCCAAAGGGCCATAAAACGTTTCCAGACCATGGCTGCGGAAGACCCGTCTCCGCTGGTTCGGCTTTTTCTCGCCTCCGCGCTGCAACGGATACCGCACGTCGACCGATGGCCCGTCGCTTCAAAGCTCGCACAACATGGCAAGGATGCCAGTGACCCGAATCTCCCGTTGATGATCTGGTACGGCATTGAGCCCGCTGTCGCTGAGAATCCCGAGCGGGCAGTGAAGCTGGCCCAAAGCACCAAAATCCCCAAGATTCGCAAATTCGTGGCGCGACGCTTGGCCGAAAAGAAGTAGCAGGGGGGAGGGGAGAAAGGGCCCCCGGACGGGATCGATATTGGAAAGAAGGAGTTTTTACCCGCAAAGGGCGCGAAGGAAAGAAGAATTTCCTTTTTTCCCCTTCGCGCAATTCGTTGTTTTTCGCGGGCAATCCTCTTACAAAAATCGGGCGTCTACTTTGAGCGTGGTTTAGGCCTGAAACCACTCAGGGAATCAGACCCGCATTTGACAAAGGAGGCTATAGAAGCCATGCAATCGTAGATGCGCACCCAACATCAGACCGGATGATTATTCGATCGAGTCAGCAGGGAATGCTTTGCATTTCACAGGCAACCCATGCATGGGTTGCAGGACAGCTCGCCAAGGCTTGGGGGCGGGCGCCTGTCTCCCCTTTTCAACCGTTTGAGGAGGTCAGCCTGGGGACCGAACAGCATGATTTGGGCTGGATCCCTTGGGATACCGCCCCTCGTCTGAATCCGGCAACCGGCTTTCCCTACAACTTCACGGAAATGCCCCTGCTCGATCACCTTACAATCTGGTCTCGGGGTGCCGAATGGATGCCGCAGGTCTCCCGCTACGCGGGATTATTGGTATCGATGCATAACCGCGCGCTTTGCGAGCGATTTTCCCATCCCAAAAACGATGAGGAAGCGCAAGCTGTGAATTCATTCCTAAGCCGGCAGGCTTCGCTTGAAGAGAAACTGCTCAGCTCGCTACAAGCAGATCCGCAATATGCCGATTGGAGTCACGGTGATGTGGCTCATCACAACAGCCGCCTGGTTTGGATCTGGGATACAATCTCGCTCCATCTCTGTATGGGGCTTTCGGATGAGATGGCGATTGAAGGGGTTCCAGGGAAAGAGGGAGCAACCAGACTGACCCTGTCCCCAAGCGCCCCCGATGAGGTCACGGTCTCGCCGTGGCCGTTTCATGTCGAGTCCTTGACCGTACCGTGCGATGGCCGAGTGTTGAGCGGTCGGTTCACCGACGACACCACTCTCCAAGAAGCGTTTCAAGAGGCGCCCACGGTAACGCTCCGTTTGCGTTTGCAACCTCCCTAACGCATTTGACTGGACTTTAAATCGGTTTTGCCCTTTGATCTTGGAGACAATTCATGGCTGTAAGCTACGACATCCTCACTCCCATCGTCGGTCTGCTTGGCTTACTCGTAGCGTTCGGCATTTTTCGATCGATCCTCCGCGTCCCGATCGAAGCAGGAAAAGCAAATGAGATCGCCGGCCAGATTCAGCTCGGAGCCCGTGTGTTTCTCCTTGGCGAATTCAAGGTCCTGGCCTTGTTCGTTTTGGCGATCGGATTCCTCATCGGGTTTGCCAATGACGTCTATCAAGCGGCCGCATTCGGATCCGGAGCGGTCGCTTCCAGCTTTGCGGGGACGGTCGGCATGTTCACGGCGACCCGAGCCAATGTCAGGACTGCCATCATCGCCCGCGACAAGAATGGGGCGCACGCCCTCCGAACCGCATTTCTTGGCGGATCGATTATGGGACTGGTCGTGGCCTCGGTCGGGCTTATCGGACTCGGCACCTTGTTTTTGCTGTTCGTCAAGCAGACCGGCGAAGCCCATGTGCTTCATGGTTTCGCCATGGGCGCCTCGGTCGTAGCGCTTTTTTTCCGGGTCGGTGGCGGGATTTTCACCAAAGCCGCGGATGTGGGGGCGGATTTGGTCGGTAAGGTCGAGGCTGGGATTCCGGAAGATGACCGACGCAATCCCGGCGTCATCGCCGACAACGTCGGGGATAATGTCGGCGATATTGGCGGAATGGGCTCGGATATCTTCGAATCGTATTGTGGCGCTCAAGTGGCCTCGATCGCCATTGCGGCAACCCTCTCGACAGAAGCAATGACTGCGATTGCGAGCGACCAGGCCGGACTCTTCTATCTCCCGCTCGCCCTGACCACCTTGGGCCTGCTCTGCTCCATCATCGGAATCTGGCTTGTGGGTGAATTCAGCCAACACAGGCCATTGGATGCTCTCCGATTCGGAACAGTCGGAGCGGCCTTTCTCTTTATGACGCTATCTTACGGTTTAACACAGCTCCTTGGAGTCGCTTGGACCGTATGGGCCAGTCTGATATTGGGCGGACTCGGCGGCATCCTGATAGGCATAAACACCGAGTACTACACCGCGGGCAGGCCGGTAAAAAGCATCGCCCAATCCTCTGAGACCGGGGTCGCCACCGTCATGCTTAGCGGGCTCGCAACCGGCATGCAATCCGTCGCACTGCCCCTGCTCAGTTTCGGGGTCATCATCTTCGTCAGCAGCACTCTGGCCGGGATTTATGGTATCGGAATCGCCGCCGTCGGCATGCTGGCAACCGTCGGAATCACCATGGCCATCGATGCGTACGGTCCGGTCGCCGACAACGCCGGCGGGATTGCTGAAATGGCCGAGATGTCCCCGGAAACGCGTCGGATAACGGATTCCCTCGACGAGGCAGGTAATACCACAGCAGCCATCGGAAAAGGATTTGCTATCGGCGCTGCCGGACTGGCCGCCTTGACGCTTATTACCGCTTACGTCAATACCGTGCGTGCCCATCATATTCCCAACCTCACACTCGACATCACAGACTCACGCGTCCTGTTCGGGCTGTTCATCGGCGGCGGCATCCCATTCGTGGTCGCGTCGATGTTGATCACGGCGGTCGGACAGGCCGCGGCTGAAATGATTACTGAAATCCGACGCCAGTTTCGCGATATCGCCGGTTTATTGGAAGGGACGTCCGATCCCGACACCGCGCGCTGTGTTGATATCGCAACCCGGGCAGCGCTTGAGCGAATGATGCCTCCTTCTTTGATCGCCGTGGGAGCACCGGTGCTTGTCGGGTTCACACTCGGCGCCGCAGCCCTTGGAGGCTTATTAATAGGCGCCTTGTTAAGCGGTGTGCTATTGGCCCTCCTCATGGCGAACAGCGGCGGCGCCTGGGATAATGCCAAAAAGCTTATCGAGCAAGGTTTTGTCGGCGGCAAAGGCTCCGATTCCCACAATGCTTGCGTGATCGGCGATACCGTCGGTGATCCGCTTAAGGATACAGCCGGACCTTCCATGAATATCCTTATCAACGTTATGGCGATTGTCAGCCTTGTCCTCGCGCCGCTGCTGACGCGATAAGGGAAGCGATAATCCCCCTGGGAAATTTCCCGCCTCTGCCTCGCTAGATGTGCAGGCACCCAGATACACAAAAGGCCTGAAAGGTCGGCTCAAAACCATTTCTCGCGATTTTTCCGACCGGTGTTAACGCAGCGCTAGCGGGCGACATCACGCTCGTGTCCAAGCCGAACGGACTGCAAAGCCAACTCTTCGGCCTTCGCTTTCCCTTCGATAATTCGATACGCACGATCCAATTCCAGACCGAGATAGGTACGCTCCTGATCACTCACCGGCCAGTGAACCCGAACGCGCTCAATCGACCCGGCATCCCCCAAGCCAATCTCTTGGATCAGAGAGTCGGACCCAAAGCTGCCGCCTGTACGGACCGTTCGATGGATCTCTCGTGTCCCGTCGGGCCCGGCAGTGACCACCTTGACGCGCACTCCGATCGCCCCGCGATTTGTCTCGTTACCGACCAATTTTAACTTCAGCCAATGATTGTCTCCACCGGGATTCTCATAAAATGCGTTGCGATAGACATCTCCGGTATAAGCGCCTCCCATCACTTCATAAATGTCTTGATCCCCGTCCTGATCGACATCGACAAACGCGATGCCGTGCCCCTTCTGGAGATGCCCAAAACCGCCCGAGCTTGTAACATCTTGAAAGACCTCCCCCTCGGCATTGCGGAACATCCGATTCGGCATCAGCATCGATAAATCGGGATCGCCCGTGCCGACATAAAAATCTTGAAAGCCGTCGTTATCCAAATCCCCGTAATTGGCACCCATCGCATAGACGATTCGATCAAGATGGGCTTCTTTGGTGACATCTTCAAATGTGCCGTCTCCGTTGTTCCGATAAAGGCGGGGCAGCTCCGCATCGTGCTCACGACCCAAATAGTCCGCAAGCACATCTCCCACGCCATCCATCCGGTAACCCGCCACAAACAAGTCTTGCCAACCATCATTATTATAGTCCCAAAACCACGCCGGGAAGCTATGATCAGGCTCGGCCACCCCGGCTCTCTCTGTGATATCGGTAAACCGACGCCACCCATCCGAGCTCTCCTTCGGTTTGGAACCGCGGTTTTCAAATAGCAGATTCGGCTCGGTCATTCGTGATATATAGAGCTCCGGATAGCGGTCATTATTAATATCGGCACTAACCACGCCCTTGACCAACCCGATTACTCGCACTCCAGCTTCTCGGGCGACTTCGTCGAACGTGCCGTCGCCGTTATTGTGATACAGCTCGCAGGGATATTCTCGTTTCCACGTCTCATTCCCAATGAACAAGTCCAGGTGGCCATCCAAATCATAATCGAACCAAGTCGCCGTCTGCGTCGGGTAACGGCTATACAAACCAGCCGAGCGGGTGACGTCGGTGAAGGTGCCGTCGCCATCGTTTCGAAGGAGAGAGTTCGGATGGCGTCCTTGGGACCCAAACCAACCGCCTCGAAGCACGAGCACATCCGGGTAACCGTCGTTATTGTAATCGGCATGGATCAAATTCAGCCCACCAACGAGGCCCATCAGCCCCGCAGCCTTTGTAACCTCCTGGAATGTCCCTTCCTTGGTACCTCGAAACAGCCTCAATTGATCCCTCAAGCCCATCGAGGATACCATGATATCGAATCTCCCATCGCGATTGAAGTCCGCCACCACCACGCCGCCGGCCAGCGCGTTGACATCCAGCTCGTGGCGACCGGCCACATCAACGAAACGCTCGATCTGATAGTCCGCCTCAAAGGTCTCGGGCGGGACCCGCCATTGCTCCGGAATGCCATCCGGATACTCCCCCAAGGTCATCGAAGCAATGTTCAGCAGCCACTTGGCATCGAGGTCGTGGGGATAATCCTCCAAGATCTTGAGCAATACCTCCTTCGCCTTTCGCGAGCCGCGCTTGATCTTATGAACACCTCCATCCCGGATAGGGAATAAGCATGAGTCGATGGTATGGTTTTCCAGGCAATTCTCCTGCTCTCCAATCCGCAAGAATGAAAGCGCAATCTGCTTGCGAATCCACAACCCCCGCTTTTCCATTTGTTTCGGCATTTTTTGCTTCAGGGTCGTTTTCACCTCGCGGTAAGCGGTCACTGCTTGTTCACTGTATCCGGCATTTAACAGTGAGCTTGCCAACAACACCTTAAGCCCCAGCCGTCGACGACTTGGCAATGGCTGGTTTAACGCTTCCCGAAGCTTTTCAACACGACGATCGCTCAAGTACTCGTTTTTCCTGGGATTGGCATTGCGGGCAATTCTTTCCAGATCTTCGGCCATGGCCGTAGTCTCCGGAGCTCGGGGCATTCGCTTCCCCCCGTTACATCCACTCGAGCCCGTCAACAAGATCACTCCCAACGAAAAATAGAGGAGCCGATGCCATCCTCCAAGGAATCTCTCCGGAATTGACATAAAGCAGTCAGATTGACTCAGGTGTGTATTCATGAGTTTTTCGCATGTCGATAACGGCTTGCTGTAAGGGGCTGGAATAAGGATGTCACCCTCGATCAAGGCACCTTATGATACTTGTCGATTTTGGGCCCCTTCAAGAGTGTGGAGGTCCCGTCAACCCACCGCACAAATGCTCGTTGGACGCGCTCACGTTCCCCAAGGCCGAAATGGATCCGGCTTGAATACTGCGACCGAAACGAATCGCCAATGACCCGGCACGCCTTGCGCTTGCCACGGTCTGTGACCAATTCCACGCTGGCTCCCAGTCCACTTCCCGAGCCCCCTTTCCGGGTCAAATCAAAGCCTATCCAGTGGTTCCTTGAAGCCCCGACATTTCGAAAAAGATGCAGCGCCTTTTCCTTGGTATTACCCGATTGGTAGGTCATCAACGCCAAATCCTTCCTGCCGTCGTTGTCCAGGTCGGCGCTGACAAGGCTTCGGCAATCCTCTTCCAGGGCCGTCCCCATGAGGTAGCTCGCTTCCAGAAACCCGTTGGCGTGATCCCGCTTGAGAAAGAGGCTATTCTTTTGATAACCGGCATGGGAATCGCCGCGTCCAAAGTAGCGGCGCTGGCTCGACCTG
>JAHEOI010000084.1 GCA_018610125.1 Verrucomicrobiota bacterium | reverse complement strand
GGCCCTACCGCAAGAAAACGGCCCGCAGCGGAGTGCGGGCCCTACCATAAGTGAAACCCTCCTTTTCAACGGCGCGACAAGAGGTTAGCGTATGGCATGGGAACACTCTTATTTCGTCTGTGGTTGGGGATCTTCCTTGCAAGCGGCGCCGTGGCCATGACCGGATGCGTGACGGGGCCGACGATCGATTGGGAGAGTCGTGTCGGCGAATACACCTATGATGAGGCGGTCAAGGAATTCGGCCCCCCGGACAAAAAAGCGGTCCTTTCGGATGGGACAATCGTGGCGGAATGGCTTGTCATGAAGGGTCACTATCACGGCCATGTCACGGGCTTTAGCGGGACCACTTATTTCCATCGATTTCCACGAATCCATAACTACCACGCGGTTTCGACCCCGGATCGATACTTACGCCTGACATTCGGTCCCGATAATAAGCTCCAATCCCATAAACGAGTATCGCAGTAGCTTGTTTTTCGCTTTATCCCAGGGGCCGGAAGATGATAGATCTCTCTAAGCATGAAACCGAGCGTGGGCATATGGACACTGCTCTCCCGTCTAATCATTTTTTTAATAATCATGGCTGCAGTGACGGGAGTGGGCTTATGGTATCTGCCCCTCATCCACAAGAACCAGAAGATGCGGCAGAAGGATCTGCAGATTCAGAAAAAGATTGAACAGCAGAAAGCACTCAAGGAGGAGCTCGAATCCTCGGTGCAAGCCCTCAAGACGAACGCCACGGCAATTGAACAAGCGGCGCGCGAGCGACTCGGTTATGCCGCCCCCGATGAAATTGTCATCCGTTTCGAGCCCACCCAAGAAACCAACAGTCGGCCAGAGAAATCCGCCTCGCCCTCACGGACAATGGCGGAATAGGCGTCACGCCCTCTTTACGTCGCCGGTCCGGGAGAAAAAAGGACGCCGGGGACGGCGTCCCTATCAGGATGCCTAAACCGTCATGATCTCTTTTTCCTTGTGATCAAGGTGTTGATCAATCCGCTCGACATACTTGTCGGTAAGCTTTTGGATCTGCTTTTCGCCGTCCTTGACGTCATCTTCAGAGATCCCCCCGCCCTTACCTTCCTTCTTGATCTGATCGACCGCTTCACGGCGTACGTGGCGCACGGCAACCCGAGCATCTTCCGCCAATTTCTTAACAAACTTTGACAGCTCCTCACGCCGCTCTTGAGTCAATTCCGGCAAGACAATCCGGATCGTTTTCTTGTCGATTGAAGGATTGAGGCCGAGGTTGCTTTTCTGAATCCCCTTCTCGATCGCCGACACCGTGGAGCCATCCCAGGGTTGCACTTGGATCATTCGGTTTTCGGGAGTTGTAATGGCAGCCAGATCTCGGATGCGCATCTGCGTCCCATAGACATCCACCATGATGTTCTCGACCAAAGCGGGCGAGGCCTTGCCGGTCCGGACGCCGGCAAGCTCGTGAGTCAGGTGCTCCTCGGTCTTGTACATCTTGTCTTCCGCATTCTTGATAATATCCTCAATTGCCATAACGCACTCGAAATCGTTTTTTGTGCTACCAGCTTGCCCTTCGAGAGACTTTAGCACATGACGCGTTTCCTTTCAGCTCACTTCAAGCGACGCACCCAGCTACTCGCTGACCAAGGTTCCGATGGACTCCCCCGTGACCGCACGTCGAATATTGTGCCGCTTAAAGAGATCAAAGATGATAATCGGCATCTTATTATCCATACAGAGTGAGAACGCGGTGGAATCCATGACCTTGAGCTGTTTTTGCAAGGCTTCCATGTAACGGATTCGGCTATAGCGTTTCGCCTCGGGATTGTGTAGCGGATCGCTATCGTAGACACCGTCGACCTTCGTGGCTTTCAGGATGACATCGGCTCCGATCTCATTGGCCCGCAATGCCGCCGCGGTATCCGTCGAGAAGTAGGGATTGCCGGTGCCGGCCCCGAAGATCACCACCCGATTCTTTTCCAAATGCCGCACGGCGCGCCGGCGAATAAAAGACTCAGCGATTTGGGACATGGCGATCGCGCTTTGGACCCGAGTCGCAACCCCCATCTTCTCCAAGGCATCTTGCAGCGCCAGGGCGTTCATGACTGTCGCCAACATTCCCATGTAGTCGCCAGTCGCCCGCTCAATCCCGCTGCCGCTGCCATTCATGCCGCGATAGATATTACCGCCGCCGATAACCATGACGAGCTGAACCCCCAAGTCGCGCACTTCCTTCACTTGCTCGGCGATATTTTGAAGCACCTCGGCACAGATATTCACGCCGGGCTCTCCGGACAAGGCTTCGCCACTCAATTTCAGCAGCACTCGGCGATAATGAGGCTTGAATCCCGAGTGAGGGCTTTCACCGGCCTGATCCGAAGTTACTGAATCGGGGTCCTTTGGCATGGTCACTTGTTTTAGCAAGCGGGCACCCGGGCGTCAAATTTGAACCACCCGAGCCCACGTCCTGATATAACCGGTCATAAAAAAACCGGACACCCACCCATGCCCGGTTCCTTCCACACGGTGCTGATCCGTCTCTATTGCTCCATCACGACTCTTCACCAACCTGAAATCGGACGAACCGCCTAACTTCCAGGTTATCGCCAAGCTTGTTGCCGACCTCGTGAATATGCTCTTTAACCGTCTGGTCTGCGTTCTTGACAAAGCCTTGCTCAAGCAAGCAAATGCCTTGGTAAAATTTCTCCAGCTTGCCCTCGATGATCTTGTTCAAGGCTTGCGCCGGCTTGTCGCTCATCTGCTCCTTGACGACTTCCTTTTCCCGTTCCACCTGCTGTGGATCGACCTGATCGCGACTTACGACATGAGGGCTGGCAGCCGCGATCTGCAGCGTTACGTCTCGAACAAACTGCTTGAAGTCATCCGTCGCCACCGTCTCTTCCTTATCGGCACCGACTTCCACAAGCACCCCGATTTTACCGCCGGTATGGATATACGTGGCCACCGATCCGTTCCCGTTGACTTCCATGCGGTGATGCCGAGAGATCACAATGTTCTCACCGACCTCCTGCACCGCCTTGGTCCGATCCTCCTCGAGATCGACATTCGGGTCTTCGGCCAACTTTTTGGCCACGTTATCCGCAAACGCTCGGAAATCGTCGTTCTTGGCGACAAAATCGGTTTCGCAATTCACTTCGACTATGACACCGACACGCGCTCCCGGCAAAACATGCTGGGCGACCACCCCTTCATTTGCCTCACGCCCGGCCTTCTTGGCCGCTTTGGCGATCCCCTTTTTCCGCAGGATGTCAACCGCGGCATCCATGTCGCCGTCAGCCTCGGTTAACGCGTTCTTACAATCCATCATCCCACAGTTGGTCATCTGTCTTAATTTGCCAACTGCCGCAGCGGTGATTTCAGCCATATTCCTTCTTCTTTTCCAATCGGTTCACTTCAAACAAAATTTCCAGCTTACGCCCAAGGAAGCCCTCTCTATGAGGGACGAAGCGATACCCTCCTTTGGCTTTCTTGGCGAATTTCCGTTCGAGCCTGGCGCAACTCGCGTTAGCTCGATTCCTCCCGGGATGCGAACGACTCGGAGGGCTCGCCGGCGTCGGTCCGCGATTCAGACTCGGAATCGCTCGCCTCGGCTCGGGAGGGATGCTCCTCGGAAG
>JAHEOI010000083.1 GCA_018610125.1 Verrucomicrobiota bacterium | reverse complement strand
GGTGGATGCGACAACGGCCGCTAAGATTGAAGGCTTGGTCGCGGAAGAGATTCAGCAACGCGGGGGAGCGGCCATCGTGGCGACGCACCAAACCGATCGGTTGGCTCGATGGTCAAATCGTCGGCTCGAACTGGATTCCTTGTCAAATACAAGTTAAGAATGGGCACGAATGAAGTCATTGATTTAGGTCTCACCGATCTCCTCTTGGCGGCGACATTGGTGATCATTGCCGGCATAACCAACCTGATGCTCCGGCTAAGGCTGACCAAAACCTTGACAATTGCCGCTATCCGGACGGTGGCTCAACTCTTGCTTATCGGTTACGTGCTGCGTGAGGTGTTTCGGTTACAAGCAGTCTGGGCTATTGCCGGCATGGTGTTGGTCATGATCGTTGCGGCAAGCCATGCGGCCATCCGTCGCTCCTCGCGCACCTTTGCCGAAGCGGGAATCCTTGCGTTCGGAACCCTTGTGGTGACGGGCCTTGTTACCGCGTATCTCGTTACCGGGATTATCATTGACGTGCCTCGTTGGTATGATCCGCAATACCTTATCCCATTGCTCGGGATGGTCCTTGGCAACAGCTTGACCGGGATCTCGCTTTGCCTCGATGATTTGCTCGCTTCCCTGACCGAGCGCCGGGCAATGGTGGAGATGGAACTGGCCCATGGCGCCAATCGCTGGGAAGCCGCCACGACACCTTTGCGAAATGCCGTACGGCGCGGGATGATCCCGATCATTAATTCGATGATGGTGGTCGGACTCGTCTCACTCCCCGGCATGATGACCGGCCAAATCCTCGCCGGCACCGACCCATTGCAAGCGGTCAAGTATCAGATCGTCGTCATGTTCATGATCGCCGCCGCGACTTCGCTCGGCTGCATGGGCATCGCCCACCTTGCATGCTGGCGACTCTTCAACGATAAGCACCAGTTATTGGCCAACCGGATCCATAAGCGAAGGGTCGAAAAGTAAACGGACCCCCTCCCCCCTTTCACTCTCACTCTCACTTTCCCTTTCCCTTTCCCTTTCACTTCCTCTCCCGTCCCCCCCTCTCACTCTCACTCTCACTCTCACTTCTTCTCCCGTTCCTCCCCTTTCACTTTCACTTTCCCTTTCACTCTTCCCACTTCTCTCCAGGCCGATTTTCCTTACGCCCCTTATCGAAAGCGTTTCTTTGTGTTAGTGTAAGCGCCTAGCGAGGCGTTGTCTTACTGCCCAGACCGTTCGATAACCTTGAGCATCCCGTGCCGACGCCTCACTGAATGAGATATGGAAGCGGCCAAAAAAATGCAGAATCGATCGATACGCAACATTGCGATCATTTCCCATGTCGACCATGGGAAGACCACTTTAGTGGACTGCCTCTTGAGGCAATCCGGAACCTTTCGGGAGAACCAATCGGTGAATGAGCGGGTGATGGACTCGCTCGACCTCGAGCGGGAGAAGGGGATCACCATCAAAGCGAAGAATGCTTCCTTTCGGTATGGGGATTATCACATCAACCTGATCGATACTCCGGGACACGCCGACTTTGGCGGTGAGGTGGAACGGATCTTGAATATGGTCGATGGTGTGCTTCTGCTTGTCGACGCGGCGGAAGGGCCCCAAGCCCAGACCCGATTCGTCCTCCGAAAGGCGCTGGAGCATGGTGCCAAACCGATTGTCGTGATCAACAAGATCGACCGCGAATATGCCCGGCCACATGCTGTTCTGGATCAAGCCTTTGACCTTTTCCTTGGGCTCGGGGCCTCTGATGAACAGTTGGACTTCTCGGTCATTTACGCCAGCGCCAAAGAAGGCAAGGCCCAACGGGAGCTCGATCAGCCGAATGACAGCTTCGAGCCGCTTTTCCAGAGCATCATCGACGACGTGCCGGCCCCCAAGATTGAGCAGGGCTCGCAATTCAAAATGCTCGTCGCCAATCTGGATTACTCGGATTACCTCGGTCGGATCTCTTTGGGCAAGGTCCTCAGCGGTAAGGTCCATGTCGGGGATCCCCTCGTTTGTCTTCGCGCGGACGGTACCCGGAAACACTCCAAGGTTTCGGCTTTGTTCCATTTCAAGGGACTGCAACGGGTCCAAATCGAGGAAGCCGAGGCCGGTGACATTATCGGCTTGACCGGAATTGAAGAGGTGCGAATCGGCGAAACCCTCGCAGGATCGGACACCTGCACAGCCGTCCCATTCGTTCCGATCGATCCTCCCACAATCTCGATGCAGGTGGCAGTCAATGATGGCCCCCTGGCCGGACGTGACGGACGATTTCTCACAGCGCGGCATTTGTGGGAGCGTTTGGTCCGAGAGACCCGGACCAATATCAGCCTCGAAGTGAGAGATCTCGATCAGCCGAATCTCTTCGAGATCGTCGCCCGCGGTGAGATGCAAATTGCCGTCCTGGTGGAGCAGATGCGCCGGGAAGGGTATGAGCTCCTCATTTCTCGACCGGAAGTCATTTTCAAACGCAACGAACAGGGCGACCTGCTGGAGCCGTTCGAACAGCTCTATCTCGATATTCCCTCGGAGTCCATGGGACCGATCATGGAAAATCTCGCCTCGCGCAGGGCAACCGTGACGACGATGAATTCCGAAGGCGACCGGATGCTGCTGGAGGCAACGATCCCGACGCGCGGGCTTATCGGACTCGAGTCCGAGGTCACGAATATCACGCGCGGCTTGGGCGTCATGAGCCACTTGTTTAAGGAATACGCACCGGATTGCGGCCCGATTGCGTCCCGAAACAGCGGGTCAATGATAAGCATCGAGGATGGCGAAGTCACCGCTTACGCGATCGGTCTTATGCAGGAGCGTGGGCGTATAATGGTCGTGCCGAATGATCAGGTCTACAAGGGAATGGTCGTCGGCGAGCATGCCAAAGAGCAAGATTTACCGGTCAATCCATGCCGTGCCAAGAAGCTGACCAATATGCGGTCGCAAGGTGACGGCAAAGCGGTCCAATTGCATTCGCCGATGCTGCTGACGCTGGAAAAGGCGCTTGAATTCATCGCCTCGGACGAGTATGTGGAGGCCACGCCCCACCACTTGCGACTCCGTAAAAAGATCCTCGATGAAAACGCCCGCAAGCGAGCTTCGCAATCCGGACCGAAGCGGGTGGTGGCGGAAGCCGGATAACTAGCGAGGTGAGAGGCTCCTGTGGCTCGGACTGCCAACCCTGACACCGCTGTTGCGGTAGGGACGGCACTCCGCTGCCGTCCGCTCTTGGACGTCGGGGACGACGTCCCTATCAGGCCGAAAACCTGGACGCCCGATCTGGGCCGACTCCGTTTTTACTGTTCGAACCTTCGCCCCGGCAAGCCGCTTTTCTCGTCGCGCTTTTCTCGTCGCTTCGAGGCAGCGCTTCGCTACGGGCGTTTCATCAGGAAGTAGCCGTGATCGTGCTTCGATCGGTATTTCGAGTAGAAGTTGGTCTCTGACGCATTCCCTTCGTACTGGTAACGCCCTCCGGCCAGCCAGCCAAGATCGGCGTCTCCCTCGAAACGATACTGACCATTCGTCTTCGTTGTCTCCAACAAGACCGAATGCGTGAACTTAAAGATCTTGCTGTACGTGGCCTTGAACCGAGCCCTATAATTGTTGTCTTCGACCGGTTTAATCACCGCTCGCAGGTTTCCCTGGTGGCCGGACTTCTCACTGACCCACCGGCCTTCCCATGGGCCGACCAGTGATTCTTCCGGCAAAGGCTCCTGAGCCGCCGTTTTCCATTCCTGCGAAAAGCGGGCACATCCGCCGGCCAAAAGCCCCAAGGCGCCAATGACCGCGATTAATAACCATGATCGCAACCGATTTGCCAAACAGCCGCATTCGTCTCGTCGCATGCTTCCGATTCTATCGTGCCAGCGCCAATTTCGCAAAAGAAGTCGCGGAGCGTTTGGAGTGCGCCCGACTTGTCGGCGCTGTGGATATGGCGGCGCTTTCGATGACGTCGCGGGTTTGGAGCATCCTTGCTTTTGATCCAGGACGGTTGGGGACGAAAGAAAAAAACGAAAGCGGTGACAAGTCACGCGCACTCCAAATGCTGGCGCAGGTGGCGAGGCTGCTATGGCGCGCGCTGATGAACTGGCCCCAACGTCGTGATCTCCTCAATCGGAAAGCGTCATTGACCGTATCAAGATCTTCTTTATCATTGGAGTCTATTCTCAGAGCGAGACTGAAATGAAGACCTTTCAATTCGTTATGCCCTTACGTGTTGATGGAAGGCGATTGACGGGACGCCGCTTGACCGGCTTTGTTCTCCTGTTGCAAACGGTGCTGGTGGTCGCGGGCCAACCGTTACCGAAAACCGACAAGCTGACGGACACGGGCGATTTCTCGGCTCAAATGGTTTCCGGTATCCATCGTTTTTTGGCAGCCCGTACCGCTCGGGCGCGATCTGAACGCGAACGCTTCTGGGACCGGGACTTTACGTCGACAGCCGCTTACGCTGAATCGGTCGAAGCAAACCGAGAGCGCTTCCGAGAGGCGATTGGCGCGGTCGATCCCCGTTTGCCTGTGAAATCCCTTGAATACCGTCATACGACGCGCGAGCCAGCGCTGGTCGCGGAAACGAAGCGTTTTTCCGTGTATGCCGTACGTTGGCCGGTCTTTCAAGGGGTCCATGGAGAAGGGTTGCTGCTCGAGCCGAAAGGGAATTGCCACGCTTCGGTGGTCGCCCTGCCCGACGCCGGACAAACACCTGAAATGATAACCGGCCTCGCTTCGGGACTTGATCCGGAACACCAGTTTGCACGGCACCTGGCAAACGTCGGTTGTCGGGTGGTCATCCCAACATTGGTCAATCGCCGCGACACCTGGTCCGGGAACAAGGACCTTAATGAATTCACGAATCAACCACACCGCGAATGGATTTACCGCCAAGCCTTTGAAATGGGCCGGCATATAATCGGTTATGAAGTCCAAAAGATTCAAGCCGCGATCGACTGGCTTGAATCGAAATCCAAGGGGAATCACTCGATCGGGGTGATCGGTTACGCCGAAGGCGGATTGCTTGGGTTTTATGCCGCGGCGATTGATCAACGGGTCGACGCAACATTGGTGAGCGGCTACTTCCAGAACCGACAGGGATTATGGCGCGAGCCAATTTATCGAAATGTCTTTGGACTGCTTTCCGAGTTCGGGGATGCCGAGATCGCGACGTTAATTGCCCCGCGCGCCCTGGTTATCGAGCATAGTCCGGCGCCTACAATCGATGGTCCCCCGCCGGCGCGCAACG
>JAHEOI010000082.1 GCA_018610125.1 Verrucomicrobiota bacterium | reverse complement strand
TTCGCGGCGTTGCTCCATCGGGAGACGACGAGCTCCCAAATCGGTGATTGGCTCAGTGAGCTTGAAGAGGCGCTCCCCCGATTGACTCCCGAACAAAAAGTCGTTGTTCGGGAAACGCGTAAGGATTATGATCGGCAGGTTAAGTTGCCGCCGGAGTTTGTGGCCCGACGGACCGAAGCGCGGAGTCGGGGCTATCATGGCTGGGCACAAGCGCGAGAAGAATCGGATTTCAAGCGCTTTGCCCCGGTCCTCAAGGAACAGCTCGAGCTGGCCATAGAGGAAGCGACGCACCTGGGATTCACAGAAAACCCGTATGACTACTGGATCGATCAATTTGATCCGGGGATGACATCGGAAATCATTGATCGGCTGTTCGAGGAATTGAAGCCCGATCTGTTACCATTGGTCGAACGGATCCTCGCCTCCCCTGTGAAACCCAAGCTCGATTTCTTGAAAGGCTTTCCTGTCGAGAAGCAAGAGGCATTTTTGACCAAGGTAGTCTCCAAGCTGGGGTTTGATTTTAATCGCGGGCGAATCGACCGCTCGTTGCATCCTTTTTGTGGCGGACACGGCTTGGACACTCGGCTGACGACGCGTTTTGATCGCGATAATCCGTTGGATTCGTTATTCAGCTCAATCCATGAGACCGGTCACGGCCTCTACGAGCAAGGACTTCCCGAGGAACATCTCGGAACTCCGTTGGGAGAAGCGGTCGGGATGGCGGTCCATGAATCCCAGAGTCGACTTTGGGAAAACCAAGTCGGGCGCAGTCGGGCCTTTTGGAACTACTGGGAGCCCATTTACAGGGAATGCTTTGGTCGGGCACTGGGCTCGACATCGTCCGATGAGCTTTATCTTGCGATTAATGCCGTACGACTTAACCCGATTCGAGTCGATTCCGATGAAGTGACCTATAATCTTCACATACTCCTTCGGTTTGACTTGGAAAAGAGACTGTTCCGCGGAGATATTAGCGTGGATGATTTACCCGAGGCCTGGAACGAGGCCTCAAAGAAATACCTGGGCTTCCAACCCAAGAATGACGCTGAAGGGGTTCTTCAAGATGTCCACTGGTCGAGCGGCGGCTTCGGGTACTTCCCAAGCTATTGCCTCGGGAACATGCTGGCGGCTCAGCTTTGGCTCGCTGCCCGTCAACAGATTTCTAATTTGGAATCTTCTCTCGCCAAAGGAAACTTCATGCCGCTGCTTTCATGGCTTCGCGATAATATCCATCGCCACGGTAAGCAATACAACACTTGGCAGCTTACGAAACAGGTCACCGGTGCCGAGCTTTCGCCCAAATCGCTTATCACCTACCTTAAGGAGCGTTACGGTCCCTTGTATCTCTCGAGCGATGAGTGACCTTGATGCTCGTTTGGCCCGGCTTGACCGACTTTTCGACCTTTTCACCGCCGGGCCAGCGGACTGAAACCGACTCCGGCGGGCTCGGTGTCGCTAAAACCGGCTCGAGGCTGTTTTGAGACCAGTAGCCGCCCCCTGCTTGAATTTCTCGGATCGGACCGGCACCATGGTCGAATTGGAGCCAAATCGCCGCCCCGATCGCTGCCGGATTGCCAGGGGGCCCCCTCAGTTCAACGTTGAGGCCCGGTTGTGCTTGCTCATTCCGGTATAGTTTGACCTGTCCGGCGTTTTTGGCGACCGCCAGGTCGATTCGCCCGTCATCATCGTAATCGGCAACAGCGGCCCCGCGTTGATCACCATAGATAGTGATGCCCGAATCCCGCCCTTTGAGCGAATGAAACCGGCCTTCACCATTCCCTTTCAAGAGGAGACCCCGCCCGGAGCGCGTCGGATTCTCCTCGGGTCGAACCGCGGAAAAATTTTGCGCGAGGAAGATATCTTCATGTCCATCCCCATCGAAATCGCGTACGACAAGGCCAAACACCGGTGCGAATTGCGCCTCTTTTGGCAAATCATGCCGCTCGAAGTAATCGCCCCGATTGAGAAACACTGCCGTGGTCAAGGTGTCGGCTCGCTTCCGCGCAACGGAGGCATCAACCCTTGATAGAAGGTTGGAGACTGTGACGTGACTGTAAGCCTCGTGAGTCGGGAACCACGATTTGATTTTCGGGAATGCGCGCTGCACGGTCTGCCGGTCCCGTAAAGGGACGATTCCTTTATCCGGCAGCGTATAGGCTTCAAGGAGGTCGATATCGCCCCGACCGTCAAAGTCGCCATAGTAAAGATAGAATGGGGCATGGGCGATCCCCCCGTAATACGTGTTCTCCCCCCGGTTGCCGGCCACGATATCCATCCGCCCGTCCCCATTAAAATCGCCTGTTGCGATGGAATGCCACCAGCCATGGGATTCAATCGGCTGCATTTCAGGGTCATTCTTCGTAAGCTTGCCGGATTCGTTCCAGTAGATCCGGATCGGTCCCCATTCGCAAGCGAGAATCAATTCCGGATAACCGTCCCGGTTGAGGTCGCTAAAGATTGCGCCACTGATAAGCCCCGCCTCCTTTAAAACTCGGGTATTGACCTTATCCAGCTTCAACCTCCCATTCTTGACCTGATAGATCCTCGATCCGGGTGCCTTCGGATACCGACCTGGTCTTAACCGGCCACCGACAAAAACGTCGAGTTGGCCGTTGCCGTCCAGATCGGTCACCGCCAACGGACCGGTCATCCCTTCAAGCTTGGCTGCAGTCCACTCGGCGCTTACTCGGTTTTGGGTAGCGCTCAATGCAAAGACCGACCCGCGCGCCTCTTGGGCACGCTCGTAATTGGCACTCCCGACAAGGAGACGTGGCGAGAGGCCGTTGATCGGCAAAGCCGCCATCCCGGTCATGTCAAAGGTAAAGCCACCGTTGGGGCCGTTGATTTCCCATCGTTCCCACGAGCCTTCGCTGCCGTCGGTCGCAGGCGAGTAAACCACCGGTTTGCCAGCCCTGCCATTGCCAACGATCAGCTCCTCATGCCCATCCTGATCGAGATCGAGCCATGCCACCCCGGGACCAAGTCGACTGTACTTTCGCGGCAATAACGGCTGGCGTTTGAAGTCATCGAACGAGGACTCCGTGTGACTGAAATCCAATTGCCGGCTGATATCGCCCCACAAGGGCTTCCGGGGCTCGGTTTGCCTTTCCTGTGAAGGCTGGGGCTTCCGAGCTTGTTCCTCATCGATCTCGTAAATCATGTTGGGAACGGCATTCGTGATCCGAGCTCGTTTCCGACTCCGCCAATCCACGGTGATTGTGAGCCGGTTCGTCGACGCCCCCGCAGCAAAGACGAGCATTGGCTCGTCGCCGGCAAGGTAGTGTCCACCTGCGGTCATTTCCTGAGATTGCCGGACCGGCCCCCCGGAAACGACCACCTTGGAGCCGATTCCATGGGTGTTCGGCTGATTCCCATTTAGCCGGACAGCAATTCGGGGCTGGGTCGCCTCGTTACGATAAATCAAGGGAGCTTCATTCAAGCAATTAACCACCAGGTCCAGGTCACCATCATGATCGAAATCGCCGGTGGCTTGGCCATGAGAGACCTTTTCCGAGGCAAAGCCCCACTCTTTCCCGACCTCTTCAAAAGTCAGGTCCCCATTATTCCGGAAGGCGTTGTTTGGGATCTTCAGCGGCGGAAAATTGACGAGCTTTTCGCGGGCGGCCGCTTTCGAGTGACCGGAGATGCGATCATTTTTCCTTAACGCATCGAGGTCTTGAGTGTCAAAGGCATGGCCGTTCGTGATCAGGACATCCTCATACCCATCCAGATTGACATCTAGAAAGCGTGCTCCCCATGACCAATCCGATGCCGCCACCCCGGCATAATGGGCGACTTCGGCATAAGTGTTATCCCCTCGATTCCAAAAAAGGGTGTTCCTTCGAATTTGCGCAGTCGGTTCTTCCTGATCGATCATCTGCACCACCGGCTTCTCGGGAATCATTTGAGTCATCCGCAGGTGGTGGTAGCGACTCAGCATGTCGAGCACCAAGAAATCCAGCGCGCCATTTCGATCGACGTCGGCAAAGTCGACCCCCATCGAAAAGCGACTGGTAACCGGCATGGCGTTGGCCTTCATCGCATGGAAATGTCCCTTTCCATCGTTGATCCAGACGCGGTCGGGGGTTTGAAAATCGTTACAGACATAGAGGTCGGGATAACCGTCCTGGTTGATATCCCGAAACATCGCACTTAGGCCCATGTCCAGCGGCGCTTTTGAAAGCGGTTCACCATTTCGTTTCAAGAAATGCCCCGCTCCCCACTCAACCTTTTCAAAATGGCCGTTACCGTTGTTGCGAAACAGAGAATCGATTTCACCCAATTCGATCAGCTTACCATCGACCAAGCGAAGTCGTCGGCCCTCTCGACCGGTTATAACCGGTTCTCCGTTCCGCATTCGATAGCTCACCTGCGCTCCCCCCCTTAAGATCGTGTTCTCGCCATAGTTGCTCACGTAGAGATCGAGGTCACCATCGCCATCAATGTCCGTGGCCGTTGAAGAAGTTCCCCCCTTATGCATCAGTTTCAACCCGGCCTCTTCGGTAATGTCGTCAAACTCCCCTTGCCCATTATTGAGGAAGTAGGCGTTGGGTCCGTCGTTCGATGTGACGTACAGGTCCTGAGCCCCGTCGCCGTTAAAGTCGGCGAACAATGCCCCGGTTGAAAACATCCCACGACACGCTACCCCCGCAACCTCGGTAATCTCGGCAAACTGCCAGCCGCCCAGATTCCGATATAATGCGTTGGGTCCCTCTCGGTTACAAAAATAGATATCGGGCCAGCCGTCCTGATCGACGTCGCCGACCGCGACACCGGCCCCGTTTAGGAGGTTCTGGTTTTGTGCCGCCAAATCGATCGAAAGCGAATTCGTGAATTGGATCCCGATTGCCTCATTCGACAATTGCGAAAACCCGACATCCGGCCCGTCGGTATCCTCCAGCGAATCGATCGCCGCATAGCGGTAGCCCGGCTTTTGCTTCCACTCCAAGCCATCGGCGGAAGGGCGATTGAAGGCCGCCCTTTGTTCGTCCGGTGCCGGCGAGACTCCTTGCTCCTTGCTAAAGCGCTCGGTTTTCGAGCTCGCTGCCTCGGGCTTATCGCCGGTATCGGTCTCTTCCGTGGTCGGCTTTTCTCCCCTGTTACACCCGGTAAGGCATACCAGCCCACCAATCAGCACGGTCCCAATCGTCCAATTCCACATCGCACTTGTCAGGATAGCCCTCATTAGTTCATTTTTTTCTCAAACGATTGCGTTGCTTACGGACGACGCTGCGCCCACCATGATCCGAGAAGTCCGGTAAAATAACAAGAACAGAGCAACTTCGAGCAGACAAGGAAAGCTATGGAACAAGGCGAGCAGTATCGCGTGGTTTTGGTGACAGCGCCTGACATCGACACGGGACGCCGGTTGGCGAAGGTGACATTGGAAGCGAATCTAATCGCTTGCGCCAATATCATCCCGCAAGTCGAATCCCATTTTACCTGGGAAGGTAAGGTTGAGATGGAAAGCGAGGCGTTAATCGTTTTCAAGACGACGGACGACCGGCTCAATGAGCTTGAAGGAATGATCAAACAACATCACCCATACGATACGCCCGAGATTCTCGCGCTGCCGATCCATTCCGGCGTCAAGGACTACCTGAACTGGGTTGCCGACTGTACCCGCAAGTAGAGGGCGAACACCGGGATCACTGTCCGACGCGCCAGCCCGAGCCACAGTAGTCCCTTATCCGCGCTAGATTCCTTATGGAGTGAGGACTTGTCACCGCTTTCTCTTTTTACCTCCCCCTACTCAGCCTTGTCAGGATAGGGACATAGCGAGCGAATCGTGCAATTGGGGCAATCCGGCCGCTTCGCCAAACAAACACGGCGCCCATGAAATTGTAACAGATGACAAAATTTGACCGCGTCCTTTTCCGGCACGATCGGGGATAAATCGGCTTCGATTTTATCCGGATCCTTTTTATCGGTGAAACCGAGGCGTTGTGCCAATCGGGCCACATGCGTATCGACTCCGATTGCCGGCTTGTTGAAGGCGTTTCCGAGAATGATATTGGCTGTCTTGCGTCCAATCCCCGGTATGGAAACAAGGTCTTCAATCCGATCCGGCACTTCTCCGTTGAATTTTTCGGTCAATGTCTGACATGCCCGTTGGATTGATCTGGTTTTATTACGATAGAAGTTGATCTTGCGAAGCTGCTCCTGCAGTGTTTCCGGGTCCTCATTCGCCCAATCCGAAGCAGTCCGATATCGTTTGAACACCTCTTGCGTAACCTGATTCACCAAATCGTCACGTGCCTGAGCGGCCAGGATTAAGGCAATCAGCAGTTCCAGCGGGCTCGAAAAATTCAATGCCAGCGTTGCATCGGGATGGCGCTTTTTGAGCTCCGAAATGATCTTTCGAGCACGACGTTTGGCTTGCTCCGTTGTCTCCGTTGCCATAAGCCCTCAACTCAAGGTTTCAATTGGTCCGGTCCGCTTTGCCGGCAGTTCAAGGCTTGGCCCTAGCCTTGCTCTGCTATTCGGACCGTCAACATGCTAAAGCGTCAACTCCAACATCGGATCTCCCAAAATAGGGACTGCGGTTCATAGGGTGCTTCTTGTATCCGCGTCGCTCCTCTTGTAAATTGACATTGATGTACCGATTTGAACATATCCAAAACGCCATCAACGGTCACTTGCGAAGCTGGCAAACCAGTCCCTGTTATCGCTGGTTAATGACAGCCAGCGCCGTCACCCTCGGCGTTGTGCTGGCCGTGACGTTGCTGGTATTCACCCTGGCCGCGTTTGTTGTTGGTGCCAGCATTTTTGGGTCGGTGGTGCTGATCGGCTACCTGGGCCGGAAATTGCAACAGCGTCCGTCGCGAGGTAATACCGGCTGGGAGCAGAGAAGGTTTCACGGTCGTATCGTCGATATCGATGATAGCCGATAACAGTCATGGACGCTGAAGGAACATTGGCCGGCATTCTCCTTCCTTTTTTCTCGAAGCAACCTGACGGTGGAAAGTAACCAGGATGGCAGATTGGGGTGTGATATTCGACTGGGATGGCGTGGTTGTCGATTCTTCACGACAGCACGAACTGAGCTGGCAACGGCTGGCCGAAGAAGAGGGCCTTTCTCTACCCGAAGGCTTTTTCCGAAAGAGCTTTGGCATGAAGAACCAGTTCATTATTCCGAAATTGTTGGGCTGGTGTCAGGAACCAAGCGAGATTCAACGGCTATCCGACCGAAAAGAGGCCCTATACCGGGAAATTGTCGCCGAGACCGGCGTTGAGGTCCTTTCCGGCGCCTATGCCCTCTTGGATAGCCTTGACGCTTCCGGTGTACCCTGTGGACTTGGGACTTCAACACCAAGAAATAACCTGGAAGCGGTTATCGATCGTTTACACCTTCGAGATTACTTCGCGGCCATCGTGACCGGGGAGGAAGTGACGGACGGGAAGCCGAATCCCGATGTCTTTCTTAAGGTTGCCGAGAAGCTGGACCTTGCGCCAGAGCGCTGTGTCGTGATCGAGGACGCGCATGCCGGCATTCAAGCTGCCAAACGCGGCGGCATGGGAGTCGTGGCCGTAGCCACAACCCACCCCGCTGACACGCTTCAAGAGGCTGACCTCGTCAGAAGTGGCCCGGATCACCTTGATTTGGCAATGCTACGTGAGTTAGTGAAGCGTGGCGTGCGATAAGGGAGGAGATGGGACACCTCCCTGATAGGGACCTCGTCCCGGAGGTCCCATATTTTCTTCTTCGGGTGAGTCCGTCTGACAGACAAGGTGGGACACCGGGGACGGTGTCCCGATCGGGAACCGCGACTACGGGTTGAAACGACATCCCGCTACTTGTCTTCTGAGACCACGTGCATCATCCCGTTCATCGTTTGCCAATGGCCGGGGAATGTGCAGACATAGGGATAATCGTCGGGGTCTTCCGGCGCAGTGAATCGAAGCCGTTCCGACTGCTGTGGCTGGAGCAATTCGGTGGCATGCAACACCGCCGGGATATCGGGCACGAAGCCTTTTTCGAACGCGTTGGCCTTCGCCGCCATCTTCATTCCGGCAATGCCGACCTTCTGCATTTTTCCCGGCTTTGTGATTACCAGGTTGTGCGGCATGACATCGCTATTTTTAAAGACAATCTCGACCGGACGACCCGCGGTTACAGTGAACTCGGTCTGCTTGAAGCGGAGCTTCTGGTGCACCGGCTCAATGACAATTACCTGAACCCGCAAGGCCTCGATCCCCTTCCGAATCTTGGTCGCTTGCTCCTTTGGGAGATTGGCCGCCAAACGCTTGGTCAATTCGAGGGCTTTCGAGGCCGGCTCCTCGGTCCGTTTCGACGACGGCACCCCCTTGAGGTAATCGAGCAAATCCTCCGCAAGCGACGTCATTGCTTTCGGTTTCCAACCATCCGGATCCATCGCCAATAATGCCTTGATCGCAGCGGGCCGGAGGTGATCTTTCCGGATACAGCGGGCCAACACATTGAAGCGGGCGTTGTCATGCGCGTTGATCAACGCCAACGCGCTGATAGCGGCCCGATGCACCCCGGTTTCAGGATCATAGCCGAGCGCGGCTGCCGGGATCGGCTCCTTCTCGCCATCGGGTTTTTTCCAACGGACCTCAAAGTGATGACGTCCTCCCTGGTCGTAATAGGTGACGTCCAATTCGTGCTGACCGGCCCCGAGCTCAATCGTCCCGGACCGCTCCCGTGGACCGTGATCGCCATCGTTGTTGACGACGAGCCGGCGATCCACATAAAGGCGTGACCCGTCGTCCGAATTGGTGAAGAAGGTGTACTCACCATCCTTGGGGATCGTTATTGTTCCACTGAACCGCAGCCCGAAGCTTCCTTTGTCTCCGATAACCTCCGAATCAAGATTGATCGCCGTTGTTTCGCCTTGAGTAGTCGGGCTCAGACCTTTGAAGGTTTCCAACTCCGCGTTGGGCGGTGCCTCTTTATAATAGGCAATTCCAAGCTTCTGAGCTACTCGCCCGCCCGGGCGCTCGGTTTCGAGATGCTCCGGCACGGAGAAAACCAATGATTCAACCTTCGGGTACATCGCATTTCGAAGCTTGGGGTCACCAATGAAGCCGACCGCGTTGACGAAATCTCGGAGCTGTGACAATGAGGCCTCTGCCAGTTCCCATGCGCGATCGATCGATTGATCCGCCGTGACCAAAGCCGCATTAGCGACCTGCCGCACAACCGGGGACTCGGCATCGCCTGCCAGTGTTTCAAGACGATTGCGTGCATCCACAAGCTGCGATCGGTCGTAGCGGGTCGTCAGGATGGTGGCCAAATCCGAGATCACTCGGCTGGAGGCGCCTTGTTTATCGGCGCGTTCGATCGCATTCAATAAGACCGGCACTTCGGAGCTGCCTTCCATTTTAGCCAAGCCCTCGACGGCCTCTTCGCGGTCCTTTTGCGTGATATTGGGCCGAGTCAGCATGGCCCGATAAACCCCCCGGGTTTTCGGCAGGTTCAACAGCTCCGAGGGACTCACTTGATCCAGGATAAAGTTGATTCCCTCCGGATTGTTTTTGGCAAATGGTTTCCCTTGCGAGACAGCCCCTTTCCAGTATGGCTTAAGCTGCCTCATCGTTTCGTCGAGCGTGTAGCGAAGATATTTGTCCATCGGCCGCTTTAGCGCAAGCAGCGCAATTTCGGCCGCCTCCGCGCTCCGGAAAAAGCTGCATGCTCGAACCGCTTCCAGACGCACCAATGGATCGTCATCCTTGGCGCGGGCCCTGACGAGCTTCAACGGATGGCTGACCCGATCTCGCCAATAACAGAGAACCCGAGTGGCCGCCGCACGGGCGTTATGGTTCGGCGATTCGAGCATTCGCCGCAACAACTCCTCATTCACGACGTTGTGATATTGATAAACCCACAGCGCCTCCATCATATGGTGCTCAAACCGGGGCGCGTTCCTGTCCAGGTCCGCAATCCAGTCTTCAACGTGCGCAGCGACTTTCTTCGAATCCCTTTCACTGAGCTCGATCTTGGCTCGATACCGAATCCGATTCGCCTTACGCTTCAGCAAGTCGAGCAAGGCTTCGATCGGCTGTCCGTCAATCGCCGCTCGGTCAAGCAGCGGACGACTCGGGTAGGTGATACGGTAGACGCGGCCGTGCGCCGTATCGCGATTGGGATCGCGAATGTGGTGCTGCATGTGTCCGATTAGCGGATTGTGCCAATCGGTAAAGTAAAGCGCCCCATCGGGCCCGATTTCCATGTCCGCAGGTCGGAAATTCGGATCACTTGACCGGATGATCGGCTCGATCTCGGTTCCGACAAAGCTCGATCCCTTCGGCTCAATCCGATATTGAAGGATCCCCCGGAAGCCGATCACATTTCCGACAAGGAGATTGCCCTGGTTCCGCTTAGGAAAGTGATCGCTCGAAAGAATCGTAATTCCAGGACACGGGCGCGTGCGCTGCTGGTACAATTGCGGCGGCTTGGGATGCTTATCCGGGAAATCGAGGTGCCCGGAAAACAGCGTTCCGTGATACGGCTCAGCCCCGGTTCCATCGACTACGAAATCCTGGCCCCATTTGTCGAACACGTGTCCGTGTGGATTGGCAAAATTATAGGGAATGTAACGATCCACCTTCCACGTCTTTGGCTCGAATCGCCACACGGCGGCATCGCGATTGCGCACCGGTCCGTATGGGGTTTCGATCTGGGTCCGATGAAACACCCCTTCTTGAAAATACAATGCCCCGCCGGGATCCAGAACAAAGCTATTGGCGGTGTGGTGGGTGTCTCCCGAGCTCAATCCGTGCAGCAACCGCTTCCGGAGATCCGCTTTGTCATCGCCATCGGTATCCTTGAGGAAAACCAGGTTGGGCGCTTGGGCGACGACCACTCCCCCATTGTAAAATTCAAATCCGGTCGGGTCGTGCAAATTGTCGGCGAAGACCGTCCGCTTGTCAGCCATGCCGTCTCCATTGCTGTCCTCGAGGATGAGGAGCTTATCGTTCATCGGTGTCTTTGGCTTCCAATGGGGATAGGTCCGCCACGCTGCCACCCAGAGTCGCCCCTCGGTGTCGAAAGCCATTTGGACCGGATTGACCAATTCCGGAAACATCTTTTCAGAGGCAAAGAGGTTAACCTCCATGCCTTCGGCGAGCTCCATCTTGCTCATTGCCTCTTTCGGTCCAAGAAATGGATAGCTCCCGTCCGGCTTCGGTCCCGGCTTGTTTGTTTCGACCTCGATGAACGGAGGCGTATTGCTATCATCAACCTCATACTCCTTTCCTTGCGCAACCGCCCACACCCGCTTTTGTCGGTTCGCGGTCATCACATCGAGCACTTCCATCTCACGCTGGAGGACCTCGCGATTGGTGATTCCCTCATACTCAAGGTGAGAGCGCCCGCCATAGACGTTGTAGCCATCAGTCGTTCGATAGCGCCGCAGCCAATAAAAATTCTTATCCAAAACCGCCTGTCTCAGCTTTTCCAAGCCGTCCCATTGAGGCCCTTCTTCGCGCGCGCCAAAGAGCTTCTGGTCGATGAGCCGAGCCAGTTTTCGGTTTCCCAAGGTATTGAGATGAACACCGTTAATCGTCAGAGACGGCTCCGAGGTCGCATAAAGCTCGAGGGTTGGATGGAACAGGTCGACGAACGTGACTCCCTTCGCTTGCGCCACTTGCTCCATCGCCCGTGTGTAACGCCGGATTCGCCGGTTGTTCTTGGCACCATCGGGCAAGTTGCGGTTACCCAATTTCTCATGAGCGATCGGTGAAAACAGCACGAGCTTTGGCGCGCTGTCACCGTTGTACTTTTGGCCCCTGACGTGACTGATATACTCTTTTAAATTACTGCGGAAGGCGTCCAACTGCTCCTTGCTTCCGAAAGACTCATTGAAGCCGTAAAAGGCGAAAATGACATCCGTTTTGGTACGGGATAGCCACTTATCCCGGCTTCCAAATCCTTGCACTCGCATCCGGAAGCCCAATTCGTCCGTGGAGTACCCAAGGTTCCGAAACGATAGCTCCCGTTTGGGAAATCGATCCTGAATTAGTGTCTCAAGCCACCCGTCATACTGCATCCGTGAAGCAAGCGCGTTACCCACCAACGAGATATGATCCCCATCCTCCAGTTTTACTGAGTCACCGGCAATTGCCGAGCTTTCGGTTAATCCCGAGGTCACGCTCAAAAGCCCCAGCAGTAAGACTACCTGAAAACAATTCCCTTTAACCTTCATACTGCTTCTCGTTCCAACCTTTTTTCACGTCTGAACCCACCCTAATCACGTGAGGCCGTCTATTTCAATGCCCGCAAATGGATTGCCCGCGAAGGAAACAGCGGGTTCGAGCTCATCCACTCAGGCACCCATCCACCCAACCACCCATCCACTCTCATTCCTTAATCTTCCCGATCGGTCGCTTATTTCCCTTGAGCTCCTGATCAAATCGGTCACGAACCTTGAGCAGGCGGTCGACGAGATTGGGATGTTCTCCGGCCACGTCATTTTGCTCGCTGATATCCTTGGCGAGGTTAAAGAGCTGAGGTTCCCCATCACCATTCAGGTGGAGCTTCCACTCATCAAAACGAATCGCTCGAAGATTATTGCCGCGGTAATAATGGTAGTAGCGATGCGGGCTCACCGCCGTCTCGGGTTGGAACAAGAGATTCCGAATGTCGCGGCCGTCTATGACCCTGTCGCCGGGCAGAGCGGCACCCGCGATCTTGCCCAAGGTAGGCAACAGATCAATCGTTGCCGCGATCTCCGAGCAGACGGTACCCTTCGGGATCTTGGTGGGCCATTGAGCGATCGCCGGCATCCTCATGCCTCCTTCCCATGTGGTAAACTTCCCGCTGCGCAACGGATCCGCAGAGCCCCCAGCTTCGCCTTTACTAAGCCATGGACCATTGTCCGAGGTGAAGAAAACCAAGGTTTCCTTTTCCAGATCGAGCTCCCTTAACGTCTGAATGATTTGTCCAACGGACCAATCAATCTCTTCGATGACGTCGCCGTAAGATCCGCGGTCACTCACGCCTTCGAAGCGTTCCGAGGTTGCAAGCGGCACATGCGGCATCGTATGGGGTAGGTATACAAAGAATGGCTCCTGCTGATGGCGTTTGATGAAGCTGATCGCCTCTTCTGTGTAACGCTTGGTCAATGTCGATTGCTTGGCCGGATACTCGACGACTTTTTCATCCCGCACGAGCGGCACCCATCCCCCTTTTGGATCCTGCTCCCGCATCTTCTGAAGTGTCATCCCCTTGCGAAACCGACACTCATCCGCAACCGGCATTTGCGGATCGACACTCATGTCGTTCGAATACGGAATGCCAAAGTAAGTGTCAAATCCTTGATTCGTCGGCAAAAATCTTGGCTTGTGTCCCAGATGCCACTTGCCGAAGCAGGCTGTTGCGTATCCCCGACGCTTAAGCAGCTCGGCAGTCGTAATCTCATCCGGGTTAAGTCCCTTGTCGTGCCGCGGGAACAGAACACCGGTGAGACTCACACGCGGTGGGTAAGATCCGGTGAGCAACGCCGCTCGCGACGGAGAGCATACCGGCGCAGCGACATAGAAATCCGTGAATCGGACTCCATTGGAAGCCATCCGGTCCAGATTCGGCGTCTCGAAGTCTTCGGCCCCATAAACACCGACGTCTTCATACCCCTGGTCATCGGTGAAGATCAGCACGATATTCGGGCGCTGGCCACTCGCCTCCCCTTTCGCGGCTTGGATCCCGCCAAAAGCCGCGACCGCGAGCGACCCTCCTACACATAGTCGAAACAGTTGTTTCTTTCTCATCTCAAACGCCATTGTTTTTCTTTGATGTACTGACCGAGATCCTCAAAAGAGAAATGGGGCCAAGTCATTGACCGCTTGGCCCCATCGATTCATGGTCTCGCATACCGAAACCACCTTTAGTGCGGTCTCGCTATGGTTGGATCACAGCGCGGTAAAACCGAACGTTCGCCTCGCTTGCGTTAGAGTGAGTAAAGTCACCGACGCCGTCCGCATCGAGCGTCACCGTGCCGACCTGCTCCCAGCTTTGCAGGTCCGTCGACACCTCAATCACGATCGCCTGATTGGCACTACCGGCCACTTCCAACCGCACACTACCCGTGTCTTGCACCGTCACGCCCGAAAGCTCCGGCGGAACCGACTCGTCATTATCCACGATTGTCACCGTGCTTTCGGGGGGAGTCCCGGCCCCGGCTCCGCCGGTGATATTTCCCAGGCTCGCGGTCACGGTTTCTTGCGGCTCATCCTGCGCATCGTCGGTTACAGCAATCCCGATCTCTTTGGCTCCGTT
>JAHEOI010000081.1 GCA_018610125.1 Verrucomicrobiota bacterium | reverse complement strand
CCGCAACAGGCGGTGGACGTCGTCCTCGGCTTTGAAAACGAGATTGTTATTCGCCTTGGCACAGCCATATGCCGAGACCCAGTAATTGAATATGCAGCAGACTCTTAAGCTTTTCAGAAAAATGATTTCCTCTGTTTTTTTCTCGGGGACAGGCCCGTTTAAGCTCGATTGTTTTCGCAAACGATGCAGGCCCGAATGGCTGTGCTTGATTTTGCTGATCGCGGTAATATCGGACGGCAGGCCTGCCGAGGCGGCGGAGGAGAAGTCGGTGGAAGCGTTGGCGGATGGCTTGGAGCAAGGAAATACCGAGGTTCGGCGGAGGGCGGCGCAGCAATTGAGTCGAAAGGGACCCGACGCAGTCGAAGCACTCCCTTCACTGATTGAGGCCTTGAATGACGCGGACAGGTCTGTAAAGAGGGTGTCTGTCCAGGACTACATCAAGCTTTGCTATTCGTTCCCGTAGTGGGCATCGACCTTGGCAGCGACGTCTTTGAATCCCATGTCGACCTCATAGACTTGCTTGAGGTATTCCATGGCCTCCTCTTTCTTGCCCATATCTTCCAGGACGCAGCCCAGCTCGTAAAGGAGCGACTTCTTTTCACTGTCGAAAACCTCTTTTTCTTTTAGGGCATTTTCGAGGGTCCGGACAGCGAGATCGGTCATTCCTCGGCGGGCAAAGGCTTGGCCAAGGAGGTTCATTGCTTGGATCTTTCGATTGGGATTGTTCTGGGCCTTTTGTAATTCCTGAATGGCTTCCTTGTATCGCCCGTTTTGGAAATAGAGCTGGCCAAGCTCAAATCGCATCTGCAGATCGTTCGGGTACTGCTTGACCCGTTCCTCACACTCGGAGATCTGATAACGCTCCCGTTCCCGGCGTAGCTTTTCGATTTGTTCGGCTTGGTCAGGTTGATTCGGATCAAGCGTCGAGACCTGTTGATCGAATTGCTTGAGCTTCGTCTCGGCGATCCGCTTTTGCAATGCCGGGTCGGTCTGTCCTTGAGCGGCAACCATCTGCTGCAGGTAATAGACCGCATTTTCGTAATCCTTCTTTTCTTCGTAGAGCTCACTTAGCTTTTCCATCAGCGTCGAGTTGCCGGGCTCCTGCTCAAGGCGAGTGGCATTTTCCCGGATCAACCGATCGATCATCTCTTCGGAGCGAGTTTGACGCTGCTCTTGCTCCAGCGAGATCGCTTCCTCTTCATCCTTGAGGATGTCGCGGTAGGTCGAGGCGGAATCGTAACCGCCGTGGGTCATGGTTTTCTGCGCCGAGAGGTTCTTTGCCGCAGTGGCAAGCTTCATGTCGTTGGGATAGACCTTCCCGAGCTCACTCACGATCTTTTCGCCACGCTCGGGGTCCCCGGCGAGTGCCAAAGCATCGCCGAGTGACAGCACGATCCGCTTGTTTCGAGGTTTGTATTTGAAGATGATCTCCAGGGAGAGCACGGCGGTGTTTGGGAGATCGGCTTGGAGAGCTGCCTTCGCCAGAAGGTGATGGGCGACAAGGTTATGCGGGTTCTTATTAAGAATGTGCTCGGCTGCGGTCAATGCGTCATAGGGACGGGACCGCAGCAAAAAAAAGATGCGTAGCAAGCGAGGATTTAACGCGCCCAGAAACCGACGCAACCATGATATCTCGCTGCCGGCGATCTTGAATTGGGTGGCGCGGAGTGTTTTGCGGGCGGCAAAGCATTCCGGTTCTTGATCCAAGACTTGGGTCAACAAGGCAACCGCATACCCAAGGTTGTTTCGATTGAACGCCGCCAACCCTTTGTCGTACTGTTCCTTAACGGACCGCGGAATCTCGTTTAATCCTTTTTCAGGCATATAAGCTAGCCGCCAGTCTATATCGAATGCGCCGACACCATTATCCCTCATTCGCTTGAGTTTGTAAATGAAGAGACGGAATGCCGATTTGGCGAGGATGGCCGGATGCGGTTAGGTTGGTGTCGATCGGAACGGATTGTGGAGTGGCAAAGAAAATATATGGGGCATCGACGGATTGAGGAGCTCAAAGGGCTGTTGCCCTGCTGCTTAACTCAGGATCGGCATAGGATCGAGGCGCGGCTTGAGAAGCTGACGCGAAGGCGCCAGCCTGCTAAGCGGTTCCATCGCGTTTTGGATGATCTGTTTGCCAAAGCCACGGCTTCACGTCGACATCGGGAGTATCGCGCGACTTGTTTTCCGAGCATCGGATATCCGGCTGAACTGCCGATTGTCGAGAGGAAGAACGAAATTCTGGAGGCGGTACGCTCTCATCAGGTGGTTGTCATTGCCGGAGAAACCGGATCCGGCAAGACGACGCAAATTCCGAAAATCTGCCTTGAAGCCGGACGGGGCGTGGCCGGCAAGATTGGGTGCACGCAGCCCCGAAGGGTGGCTGCCCTCTCGATTTCCCGACGAATCGCGGAGGAGCTTGATGTGACGGAAGGGAAGGGAGTCGGGCACAAGATCCGTTTCAACGACCAATCGGGTCCTGAGACGGCTGTCAAGATGATGACCGACGGCATTCTCCTTGCGGAGCTGCAGGGGGACAAGGAGCTTCTGGAATATGACACGATTATTATCGATGAAGCGCATGAGCGAAGCTTGAACATCGATTTCTTGCTGGGACACCTCAGGCGGTTGTTACCACGGCGGCCCGATCTGAAAGTGATCGTTACCTCGGCGACGATTGATACCGAAAGCTTTTCCGAGGCTTTTGGCGGCGCTCCGATTATCGAGGTTTCGGGACGCCTCTACCCGGTCGATGTCGAGTACGCGCCATTGGATGCCGATTCCGAAGCAAGTGGCGAGGTGACCTATATTGACGCGGCCGTTGAGCATGCGGAAAAAATCGTTAAGGAGACTCGTGACGGCGACCTGTTGATTTTCATGCCGAGTGAGCGCGATATCCGCGAGACCCGGGATCAACTTGAGGGTCGCAATTTGAGGCAGACCGAGGTGATTCCGCTATTTGGCCGTCTCTCCTCCTCGGATCAGCAACGGGTATTCGCCCCTTCCTCGCGGCGCAAGATCATTGTGGCGACCAACATCGCCGAGACCTCCCTGACCATACCGGGCATTCGCTATGTCATTGACCCGGGGTTGGCCAGGGTGAGCCGATACAATCCAAGGACGCGTACCCATCGGCTACCGATTGAACGCGTGGCCCAAAGCAGTGCCGATCAGCGATTAGGGCGGAGCGGACGTGTTGAGAATGGGGTCTGTATTCGTCTCTTTTCCGAGGAAGATTACCAGGAAAGACCGCGGTACACTCAGCCGGAAATTCAACGGGCCAATCTCGCCGAGGTGATCCTCAGGATGAAGGCATTCGATCTCGGCGATATCGAGACCTTTCCGTTCATCAATCCGCCGCAGAAGGAAGCGATCCACAGTGGGTATCGGCTTTTGCAGGAGCTGGGCGCCTTGAGCGAGAAACGCGAGCTGACCTCCCATGGGCGAGACTTGGCGCGGCTACCGATCGACCCGACAATCGGACGCATGGTTCTCCAAGCCCGTCATGAAGGAGCACTCCAGGAAGTGTTGGTTGTCGCCGCCGGTTTGAGCATCCAAGATCCGCGAGAGCGACCCATGGACCGGCAGGATGCTGCGGATGAGGCCCACAAGCAGTTTCAAGATCCCAATTCCGATTTTTTAACCCTGCTCAATATCTGGAATGCCTTTCACGATCAGTGGGAGCGCCTCAAAACTCAGAATCAGCTCAGGAAGTTCTGCCGGGGCCATTTCCTTTCCTTCATGCGCATGCGGGAATGGGTGGATATCCATCATCAGCTTACCCAGACCCTTGAAGAGCTGGAGCTTTTCGATGCCACGAGCCAATCCAATAGCTACGCCGCGATCCATCGCTCCATTCTGACGGGATTGCTGGGCCATATTGCCGAGCGAACCGACCGCAATATTTATCGTGCCGCCGGGAATCGGCAAGTGATGGTCTTTCCCGGCTCGGCCCTCTTTGACCAAAAGGCGAGCAAGAAGGGGGGGCGAAAAAAGAAGGAAGACGAAGAGGGTGGGGAGACAACGAATCGGTCGGCCAATCCCGATTGGATTGTCGCCGGCGAGATTGTTGAAACCTCCCGGGTTTATGCCCGCACGGTGGCCGGGATTCGCCCCGATTGGATTGTCGAGCTTGGCTCTCACCTCTGTCGGGTCTCCTACGAGGAGCCGCATTGGAGCGAGAAGGGACAACGCGTTCTGGCGCGGGAGCGGACCCGGCTCTTTGGGCTCGATGTGCGCCGCCAGTGGGTTCCCTATGGCAAAGTGAGCCCGCGAGAGGCGACGGAAATCTTTATCCAATCCGCCCTTGTGGAAGAGCGGATTTCGGGCGATTACGCTTTTTTGGAGCACAACCGCCGGCTGAGGCAGAAGATCGAGACCTACCAAACGCGCATGAGACGGCTCGATTTGCCGGACCTGTTTCAGGCCTTGTTCGAATTTTATTCCAAGCGAATCGAGGGGGTCTCCTCGCTCGATGATTTGAATCGGCTTCTTCGGGATCGACAGCAGGAGGATCCGGAGTTTTTGAAGGCGACAGAGGAGGATCTGATCAGTGGGGAGGAGGTCGGCTATGACAGCGGCGAATTCCCGGATTCGGTGACAGTTGGGGGGCAAGAGGTGAGGCTGGCTTATACCTACGCCCCGGGAGAGCAAGAGGATGGGGTGACCGTCAAGCTCCCGCTTGAGCTTGCTCGAAGTGTCCAGCCGGCGACATTGGAGTGGGCGGTTCCAGGTTTTCGTGAAGAAAAGATAGCCCATCTGTTACGCTCGTTGCCCAAGACGTATCGACGACAACTGATACCGATCCCTCAACGGGCGAAGGAGATTGCCAAGGGACTCGATCCTAAAGAAGGGACGTTGGTGGAAGCGTTGAGCTGGTATCTTAGAGACGAGTACGGCATTGAGGTCCCCGTTTCCGCGTGGCAGCCGGAGGCCGTCCCGCATCATCTCTGGACGCGCATTGAGCTCCTCGGCAAAAAGCGAAAGCCGATTGCTTCCGGGCGAGACTTGGAAGCGATTACCGCTCAAGTCGAGACGAAAGAGCCGTCCGTCGATCCGGAAGCCTGGCGGCGGGTGGCCAATCGTTGGGAAAAGTACGATCTAAAGTCTTGGTCTTTCGACGACATGCCGGAACAGATCGAAGTCAGCGACAACTCGGACCTTCCGATCTTGGCCTATCCCGGCCTTCATTACGAGAGTCAAACGATCAATCTCTGTCTGTTCCGGCGTCGTGAAGAAGCCGAGCGGGCCACCGGTGTCGCGTTTCAGTATCTCTGTGAGCGGGCGCTTCAGCGTGATTTGGCCTGGCTTCAGAAGGATTTACGGCAGCTCAATGGTCTCAAAGCGCTGTACATGCCTATTGGATCGGTTGAAACGCTTCAAGCCGAGGCCTTCGAGCATCTCAAGGCGTATCTATTTCGGTGTGATCAGGTGCTCCCGTTGCGACGGGCCACTTACGACGCCACCCTGGCGCAGGCGCGATCACGTTTGCCCGGGCTGGCGCGGGAATTATATGGCCTGTTGAGTCAGATTCTGGAGTTGCGGCAGGAGCTTACCTTGCGTGCCTTTCGTTATCCCGGACTCGAGAAGGATCTGGAACGGTTGCTTCCGGGGCACTTGCTGTATCGATTCCCTTTTGAGCGCGTGCGGCATCTGTCGCGATACTTAAAGGCAATGCGAGCGCGGGCTGAGAGGGCGAAGACAAACCCGCCAAAGGATCGGCAAAAGGCCGAGCGGGTACGGCCTTATGAAGACGTGTTGACCGAGTTACGGGGAAAGAGCGGTTCTGATCGAGCGCGAAATGCCTGTGACGAATTCGCCTGGATGGTTGAGGAGCTCAAGGTCTCGTGCTTCGCGCCTGAATTGGGCACGGCTTATCCGATTTCGGGAGCTCGCCTCGACCGAAAGGCGCAAGAGATTCGCAAGCTTCTGGCAGGTTAGTTGGGGAGGCGTCTCGTGCTGAGTCGGCGCTGTGGATTCGGCGGGCGACCGTGGGGGAAAGAGTATGGGGTTACGAGTGAGGGCCTTGGGGTCAGGTAAGGGGAATGGAAATAGAAAGCGGTGACTCGCCCCGTGAAATAGTGCCTGCCGGGCCTTTCGGGGCTTACTCTCGCCGGTTATTTCACGGGGCAACGTCACGCGCACTCCACAAGCTAGCGCGCGTAAGCGGGCTACTGTGGCCAAAGGGCACACTTATTTTCTTTGCAGCTCCCCTATTGGAAGTTAATCAGCCTCTGCGCGTTCCCGCGATAGATCTTTTGCTTGACTTTCGGCGGCAGCTTCATGAGCTCCGACAAGAGAGTGTATTGCCGGACGTCTTGCCCCGGGCTGAGGTAGTCGGTCCCGAAGAGGATTCGGTCTGAGCGTCGGAGCAAGAAATGGATTCCGAAGCCGAGATCGCGCGCGATTGCATTGGCCCCGCTGCCTGCCGATAGGTCACCATAGATGTTCGAATAGTTGTCCATCAATCGGTCAATCGCCCCGCGTTGCCGGACACGTCCCGTCGGATATCGCTGCATCGCTTCCTGGGTGACATCGTCTGCGATATTGGCCCACCATCCTTGGGCATGACCGATAAACGGCAGATTCGAGAATGATTTCAAGACCTTTTCCAAACCGGGCAGACCGGGCGAGTCGAAATTCCGATGGTTGTCCAGATGAAAGAGAACGGGGAGATCGACGTTGGCACAGGCCTCGTAGAGCCGCATGTTTCGCGAATCGTCGATGGCAATTCCGGTCTTGTGCTCGCCAAAGCCTTTGGCTCCGGCATCGATGTAGCGTCGGAGCATCTCGACTATACCGTTGACGCCGTCGAGATTGATGGTCCGTGGATCAATCGCGCAGAATGGAATCAATCGGTCTCGATGTCCTTTGGTTTGGTTCAAGACGTAAGCCGTCGTCACAGGATAGCCCCATGATTCCGGTGAGACCAAGGGTAGCACGACCGCTTTTGCAACGTTGTGACGGTCCATCCACCGAAGTAGCTCGGCCGCTGTCAAGCCTTCGCGGCCTTTCCACCACTGCTGCCCGAGGTGAGTGTGCATATCGATATACGGGCCCTCCGCGGGTGTGGTCGCAAGTGACCTGAGCGCTCCCGGACCGAAGAGACTCCCCGCAAGCCCGACCATAAGCTCTCGATTGAATCGCCTCCTCGAGAGCTGTCGTTGGCGAAATGATGGATGCCGCATACGACTCACGATATCAATCCCGGATGCCAATGCAAGAGCAGGGATTCTGGCCCATCTCCTATTAAATCAAAGCAGAAGCGGCTGCCAGCCGCTTAATTTCCTACTCGTTATTGTGCACAACCTTTTGGAACGATGGATCGGGACGTCGTCCCGGTCCTTTGCCTGATAGGGACGTCGTCCCAGACGGCCGGGGCGGGCCGCACCACAACTGAGGAGGTTGGGAATACGAGAGAAGTGGAACCGCCGGGGAGGTCGTGCCTATCAAGAGAAATGATTTGAGGCCGGCCCGTATGTCGAAAAAGCCGGGGCTCGGCCGTTCACTCACGGTGCCGAAGCTGGACGGCGGGCGTGCGGTGACTATAATGGATGCGATTGGGAGTTGTCTTATGAGTAATGAGCCGGTTTGGATTCAAGGTGACCTTTTTGGAAAGGCGGCGGAGATGCAGCAGGAAGCCATGTCGTCGCTTGATCGGCTTGATTTCAACCGGGCGCTTGAGCTCTTTCGGGAGGCCCGATCGATCGACCCCTATCTTCCGAATGCGACCTTCTTTATTCAGGTCGGGGAGATCGGAGCTCAGAGCGGTCTGGGGGCGGAGGCTCCTCCGCAAGAAATTATCGAGCTTTGGAGAACGCAGGCAATGCCGGAGCCAACAAGCCGGGATCCGGAAGTTGGTGTGAAAGTCCGGTTTTGCGAGGCGCTGTGTCAGCGGCTTCTCGAGCTTGATGCGTTCGGTGAGACCGGTTCGATCTCCTCTGGCGGTTGGGAATACCCCAAGGGGACATTCCTGCTTTATGCGGGTAAGATCCGGGAGGCATTCGACGAGCTTGCTGCTCTTGTAAGGCAACGAGGCCGGGACACGCCGGGGTGGTGGTGGGGATACTATGCCGATGCGGCCTATGCGCTGCAGCGGGAGCGCCAAGCCAATTTGGGCTACT